>DASZOE010000353.1:0-3913 GCA_035550945.1 Acidimicrobiales bacterium | reverse complement strand
GTACCAGCCGGGGACGAGCAGGCGGACCGGGAACCCGTGCTGGGGCGGGAGGGGCTGGCCGTTGACCTCCCAGGCGAGGATCACCTCGTGGGCGGTGGCGTCGGCCACGGTGAGGCTGCGCGCGTAGTGCTGGACGACGCCGCCCTCGATGCCCCGGTCGAGACCGGTGAACACCACCTCGACCGCGTCGGGCTCGACACCTGCCTCTTCGAGCACGAGGCGCACCGGCGTGCCCCGCCAGCGAGCGGTGCCGACCGCCTCCGAGAGCCACGGCTGGCTCAGGGGCCGGGGTTGGAGGAGGGCCCTGCCGTTGCCGGCGCACTCCATCGTGGCCACGACCTCGCGGGACGGCCGGGCCCGCAGGTCCTCGAGGGTCATGGCCAGCCCCGAGCGCACCCGGCCGTCGACCGTGAGGCGCCACGCCCGGGGATCGACGGCGGGGATGTCGTAGTGGACGAGGAGGTAGTGGAGGCCGATCGGCGTCACCGGCCAGCGCAGCGCCTCCAGCGGCATGCCGTGGTTGCGGGCCGCGAGCTGGAGCTCCTCGAGGGTGATCCCCTCAGGCTCGGGGGGCCCAGAGGGCACGGTGGGCTCCGGGGGGGCCACTCACGAACCCTCCTTCCTCGCCCGCATGATCAGGGTCCGCGGGACGAAGCGGGAGGCCTCCCGCCAGTGGGGGCTGCCCCGGCCCTCCCGCCGGGGCTCGGGCTCGAGGATGGCGTCGACCCGGAAGTTGGCCCGCAGGAGGCCGGTGAAGAGGTCGGAGATCGTGTGGTGGTAGCTGAAGTACGGCGGGGCGTCGGCGCCGAGGTCGATGCGGCCGTCGTCGAAGTACGAGCGCCGGATGAGGAGCGGCTCCTCGAGGTCGTCGTCGACGATCATGTCGTAGGCCGGGTGGGGGACGGAGAAGACGAGCGGGCCCCCGGGCTTGAGCACCCGGTGAACCTGGCGGAACACCCGGTTGATGTCCTCCACCAGGTTGAGGGCGTAGACGGAGAAGACCACGTCGACGGTGTCGGCCCGGGCGAACGCCAGGTCGCCGAGCTCGCCCTCGTGGAGCTCCAGCTTCACGCCCGACCGCTCCGAGAGGCGCCGGGCGGCGCTGAGGAGCTGCGCCGAGAAGTCGACCCCGATGGCGCGGGCCCCTTGCAGGGCGGCGGCCACCGAGCCCGCCCCCGACCCGCAGCCCAGCTCGAGCACCCGCTTCTCGGCCACGTGGCCGAGAAGGCGGAGCTCGGCTTCGGTGGCGACGTCGGGGCCGTAGCGGATCACGTCGGCCGCGGTCGGGTCGCTGACCGGCTGACGGCTCCAGGTGACCGCGGTGACCAGGCTCACGGGAAGATCTTGCCCTACCGCCGCCCCCGGCGGGGGTTTCTGGGGCGCTACCCCACGAACTGGTCGACGAGGCGGCGGGCCTCCTCGTCGTGGTACTGCACGGGCGGCGACTTCATGAAGTACGCCGACGGGCCCAGGAGGGGGCCGCCCACCCCCCGGTCCAGAGCGACCTTGGCGCAGCGCACCGCGTCGATGATGACGCCGGCCGAGTTGGGGGAGTCCCAGACCTCGAGCTTGAGCTCGACGTTGAGAGGCACGTCGCCGAAGTTGCGGCCCTCGAGGCGGATGTAGGCCCACTTGCGGTCCTCGAGCCAGGGCACGTGGTCGCTGGGCCCGATGTGCACGTGCTCGTCGTCGATCCCGTTCTCGACCTGGCTGGTGACGGCCTGGGTCTTGCTGATCTTCTTGGAGATGAGCCGCTCGCGCTCGAGCATGTTCTTGAAGTCCATGTTCCCGCCCACGTTGAGCTGGTAGGTGCGGTCGAGCACGAGTCCCCGGTCCTCGAACAGGCGGGCCAGGATGCGGTGGACGATGGTGGAGCCCACCTGGCTCTTGATGTCGTCGCCGATGATGGGCACGCGCGCGGCTTCGAAGCGGGCCGCCCACTCGGGGTCGGAGGCGATGAAGACGGGGATGGCGTTCACGAAGGCCACGCCCGCCTCCAGGCAGGAGGACGCGTAGTGCTTCTGGGCGTCCTCGGAGCCCACCGGCAGGTAGGACACCAGGACGTCGGCGCCGCTGGCGCGCAGGGCCTCGGCCACGTCGACGGCGGGGGCGGGCGACTCCTCGATGGTCTGGCGGTAGTAGCGGCCGAGGCCGTCGAGGGTGGGGCCGCGCAGGACCTCGACACCCAGCTCGCCGACGGAGGCGAAGCGGACGGTGTTGTTCTGGCCCGAGAAGACGGCCTTGCCCACGTCGAGGCCCACCTTGGCCGCGTCGACGTCGAAGGCGGTGACCACCTCGACGTCGGCGACGTGGTAGCCGCCGAGGACGACGTTCATCAGCCCGGGGACGCTCTCGTCGGGATCGGCGTCGCGGTAGTACGCGATGCCCTGGACGAGGGAGCTGGCGCAGTTGCCCACGCCGGCGATGGCGACCCGGACGGGGCCGGCGGCTTGACCGGCGGGACCGGAGGTCGGCGAGCTGGCGGGGCGGATAACGGTTGTCACGCGGGGCGTCCTCCCTGGCGTTCCTGGGCGATGAGGCTGTCGAGCCACGAGATGTCGCGCTCGGTGGTCTCGGTGCCGTGCTCGATCAGCGATCGCGTGTACGAGTCCATGCGCTCCCGGCGGCCCCGGAAGCTGGTGCGGGCCCGGGCCAGCCGCTCCACGAGCTGGGCCCGCCGCCGCTCGAGGAGCCCGAGGCGGGCCTCGGGTCGGAGATGGCGGCAGAAGGCCAGTCGGAGGGTGAAGGCCCGGTCGTCGTCGACGGTGGTCTCCGATTCGAGGAGCTGCTCGAACAGCCGATCGCCGGCCGGCGTGATGCGGTACACCTTGCGGCCCCTTCCCGAACGGGCGGGGGCGCGGCGGCCGGCCACCGCGTTCGGGCCCCGCAGACCGGCGGCCCGGCGGGCCCGAAAGGCGGCCACCTCGCCGGTGATGGAGCCGGTCATGGGGATGACCGGAAGCGCAGGCTCGGGTTCCACCGCGCCGGGGTCGGCGGTGGCGGCCTCCACCGCGCCTCCCCGCTCGAGGCGGGAGAGGGCGGGGTAGAGCGAGCCGAACGACACGCTCGACCAGGGCCCGAGGGCCTCGGTGAGGCGCTTCTTCAGCTCGTACCCGTGGAGGTCCTGCTCCTTGAGCAGCCCCAGGATCGCCAGCTCCAGCACGATTGGAACGTCCTCGATGTCGTCCGATATATCGGAGCGATATATCGGTACAAGCATGCCGGGTGGCGGGATGGACGTCAAGGCGTCACCCTGGCGCCGCCGCCGGGACCGCGCTGTAGCCTCGTGTCCCGTGAGCTTCCGGCCCGAGTCGATCCGGGGCGTGGGGACGGCCCCCGCGGGCGCGATCGACTACCGCCTGATACGGCGGCGCACGATCGACGAGTTCCACCGGGGCCGCCTGTCGCGCCTCGACGTCTGCGACGCCCATCCCGAGCTCCTCCGCGCCGCCCGCAACGTCGGCGAGGCCCGCAGCGAGCCGTGCCCGATCTGCGACGAGCCGTCGGTGGTCCTCGTGTCCTACGCCTTCGGCGCCCGGCTGCCGGCCCATGGCCGTTGCATCACGTCGGGCAAGGAGCTGGCCCGCCTCACCCGCCGCATCGACGAGGTGACGTTCTACGTGGTCGAGGTCTGTCCCGACTGCTCGTGGAACCACCTCGTGCGCACGTTCTCGGTCGGCGGCCGGAGGGCCTGAGCCGCCGGCGGCCGCCGACCTGTCGGCCGACCCGGACCCCGTCCCGTCCGGTCAGGGCCCGAGCGTCCGAGGCCGGGTCGGGGCAGAGCGGATTGGTACCATCCAGGCGTCGTGCGCCGAGCCCCCGCCCTCGCCGGGCACTCCGCCCTGAGCGTTCGCGCCCCCGTTCGCTTCCCCGAGCGCGCCCCTGCGGGCGGCCGTCCGGTCCGGGCCCCGGC
>DASZOE010000352.1:0-2497 GCA_035550945.1 Acidimicrobiales bacterium | reverse complement strand
CCCACGGCCGGCTCCGGCCCCTGGGTCGCAGGCCGGCCCCGACCGACGTGTGGGCCGTCGACGGCGGCCAGGCCCTGGTGGCCGACGCCCGGTGCGTGCAGCTCCTCGTCACCCGGGCCGCCCGCGTCCGCTTCCGCGGCGGTGAAAGCGTCCTCGAGGAGGAGGGTGAGCTGCGGGCCCACCTGCTGGGCGGGGCTGAGCGCAGAGCGGCGCGCGAGTCCCTGGGGCTCGACCTGGCGCCCGACGCCACGGTCGACGCCAACCTGCTACGCGACAGGTGGGAGTGGGAGGCGGTCGAGCGGTCGGTGGAGGAGGCCGAGCCCGGCGCCGTCGTCCTCGTCGACGGCGACCTCCAGCCCGACTGGCGCATCCCCTCGTCGTACCTGGCTGCCCTCCTCGTCCGGGCCGGGGAGCGGGGGGTCACCCTGGCGGGCGTCACCAAGCGGTCGTCGCTGTCCCGGGGCGGCGCGCCGCTCCTCGGCCAGCTCGAGACGGACGGGGCCGCCGTCCTCGGGCCCCGCGCCATGTGGTGGGCGCCGGTGGCCCGTACCCGCCCCGACGTCGGGTACGGGCTGCAGGTGGCGGTCGCCCGCCTCGACCCCGACGCCCGGTTCGCCTTCCGGGTCGACCTGCCGGCCGAAGCCGACGCCGAGGCCGTGCTCGGCTCCCTCGGGTCGTTGTGCGACGACGCCGCCTTCCCGGGCTACCCGTATCCGCTCACCGTGGCCGACCGTCTGGCCGCCTGCCCGGCGTGGGTCCGCCACGACCTGTGGCTGCGGGTCGACGAGTGCTTCGACGCCGCGGGCGTGGCCCTCGACGTACGGGAGCGGGCCTTCGCCGACCGCCACGACCTCATGGAGCGGGCGTGACCGGGCCCGGCCCGGGGCCCACGCCCGCCAGCCGGGGCCGGCTGTTCGGAAAGAACGTCCTCGAGGGGGTCTTCCGGGCCGGGCCCGACGAGGACCTGTTCCTGGGCGAGCTCTTGGTCGCGGTCGACGAGACCACCGGTCGCCGCTACCTGTTCCGCGTCGTCGACGTCACCTACGGCAGCGAGCACCGGGAGCCGGGCTGGGCCGAGCGGGTGGCCGGCACCCTCCTCACCGACGACGCCCGGGGCCAGACCGGCACCCACCAGCTCTACGAGCAGGGGCGGCGCACGTACCGGGTCGCCACCTGCCGCTGCCTCGGGTACCTGGTCGCCGGCGACGAACCGCGCCAGCCCGTCCAGTTCCGCAAGCCCAAGAGCCTCCCCACCCAGTTCTCCCGTGTGGTGGCGCCCGAGGCCGAGGACTTCGCCTTCCTGCGGTCGCGGATGGGCGACCTCCCGGTGGGCCGGCTGCGCAGCGGCGAGACCGAGGTCGACGTCGAGGTCGGCATCCCCGGGCGCACCCTGGCCAGCCACGTGGGGGTCTTCGCCACCACGGGCATGGGCAAGTCGAACCTCATGAAGGTCCTGGCCGCCGGCGTGCTGCGGGCGTCGGGGCGCTACGGGCTCCTGCTCGTCGACCCCCACGGCGAGTACCGCGGCGAGCTGGCCCGCCACCCGTGGGCCGGCGAACGGCTGCGGACCTACGCGGCCCGGTCCCTGCCCGGCACGTCGAGCCTACGGGTCGGTCTGTCCGAGCTCACCGTCGACGACCTCCGCACCGCCTACGACTGGACCCGGCCCCAGGAGGAGGCCCTCTTCGAGCTCGAACGCCACTGGTCGGGGAAGGCCGGTGCCGGCCTGCGTGGCCCGAACGCAGAGACCGGCCTGCGCGGCCCGAACGCAGAGACCGGCCTGCGTGGCCCGAACGCAGACGAGGGCCTGGCCTGGCTGCTCGAGTTCGCCCAGGTCGACGACCTGGCCGGCTTCCGCGAGATCGAGCTCGCCGGCCGGGTGGCGCTGAACACGCTCCAGGTCGTCCACCGCCGGGCCCGGCGCATCGTCGAGCTGCCGTGCGTCGCGGCCGACGCCCACGTCTCGGTGGGCGGGGCCGTGGTCCGAGACCTGCAGGAGGGCAAGGTCGACCTCGTCGACGTCAGCGGGCTGGGCTCCACCGAGGAGGTGCTCGTCGCCTCCTTCCTCACCCGCCGGGTGCTCGACGAGTGGTCCGCTCTCTACCTCGACGACCCCGAGGCCCACCTGCGGCTCCCCGTCGTGGCCGTCGTCCTCGAGGAGGCGCAGCGGGTGCTCGGAGCCTCCAAGGACCGCGAGTCGAACGTGTTCCCCCGCGTGGCTCGCGAGGGCCGCAAGTTCAAGGTCGGGCTGTGCGCCGTCACCCAGCAGCCCAAGCTCCTCGACGACGAGCTGCTCAGCCAGTTCAACACCTTCTTCGTCCTCGGCCTGGCCGACGAGAAGGACCGATCGATCCTGCGGGCGTCGTCCAAGCAGGACATCAGCGCCCTCGGACCCGAGATCCAGACGCTGATGCCGGGCGAGTGCCTCCTGGCCAACCTGGAGGCGCCCTTCGCGGTGCCGGCCAAGGTCGATCTCTACGCCGACGTCGTGCGCGAC
>DASZOE010000351.1:0-4077 GCA_035550945.1 Acidimicrobiales bacterium | reverse complement strand
CGACGAAGGCCTGCAGGTGGGGGGTGGCGTCGAGCATGAAGGTGTTGATCCGGATGCCGGCGCGCGTGCAGCGCACGACCTCGGCGAGGGTGGCCTCCACCGTCTCGGGCGTGGGCGGGTAGTGGAACAGCGGCTCGCCGTCGGGCAGCAGGTGGGCGGTGGGCTCGCCGTCGGTGATCATGATCACCTGGCGGCTCCCGGCGCGGCCGCTGAGCATGCGCCGGGCGAGGAGCAGGGCGTGCTGCATGTTCGTCCCCATGACGAAGTCCCAGGAGACCTCGGGGAGCTGCTCGGGGCGCAGCGCCCGGGCCACCTCGCTGAAGCCCACGATCCCGAGGTAGTCACCGGGGAACTGGCTGGAGATGAGGGCGTGCAGCGCCACCGCCGTCTTCTTGGCGGCGAGGAAGTTGTCCCTCATCGGCATGGAGAGCGAGAGGTCGAGCAGGAGCACGGTGCTGGCCCGGGTCAGGGTCTCGGTGCGCTCGACCTCGAAGTCGTCGGGGTGGAGGACGACCGGGACGCCGGCGCCGGCGCGCCGGAGGCTGTTGCGGATGGTCCGCTCGATGTCGAGGTTGAAGGGGTCGCCGAACTCGTAGGGCTTGCTGTCGTAGGCCCGCTCGTGACCCGGCCCTTCCCGGTCTTGGCGATGGCGGCCGAGGCGGTCGGGGCTGAGGCGGGCGAACAGGTCGGCCAGAGCGTTCTGCCCGATGCGCCGCAAGGCCCGCGGGGTGAGCTCCAGCCGCCCTTCCTGGCGCTCGGTGAGGCCCGCCTCCTCGAGCATGCGGGCCAGCTCGGCCAGGCGCTCGAGGCTGCGGGCCCCGTCGTCGCCGAGGAGCTCCCGCGCCGCGTCGGGGTCGACCTCGGCCAGGGCGCCGGGGGACGTCGCCCCCGCCAGCAGGCCCTCGAGAGCCTCGATCTGGGCGAGACGGTCGACGAGCCGCACCGCTTCGAGCATTCCCAATGGGTCCTGGCCCTGGCCCGGGTAGCTGCGCTCCCACCCCATCTCGGGGAAGAGGCCCTGAAGGTTGCGGCCCAGCTGGTCGAGCTGCCAGCGCAGGTCGACGTCGTCGAGGAGCTGGTCGGCGAGGCGCTGCAGCTCGGCCTGCTGGGCGGGCGTGAGCGAGTTCACGAAGGCCGCGAAGGCCGCCATCTGGACCGCCGTCTGCTCCAGCAGCTCGTCGAGGTCGCGAGGGTTCCCGGGAAAGAGGTCGCCGAAGGTGGCCATGAACGCGTCGAAGTCGGGTTCCTCGCCCCGGGCCCGCTGGTCCAGCATCTGGTTGAGGGCGGCGAGCATGTCCTTCGTCCGCTGCAGCTGCTCGGGGCCGATCTCCGCCATGGCCCCGGTCATGGCGTTGAAGCGGCTCTGCAGCAACTGCTGGCGGAGCCGCTCGACGAGGTCCTCGAAGCGCCGGCCCGCCTCCGCCGAGGCGAAGTCGTAGGACGACAGCTCCCGGACCTGGCCGGCGAGGTCGGACGGCAGGAGGTCGAGGTGGAGGCGCCGTTCGGCCGCCGCCGCCCGGCCGTCCTGGCGGCGCCGGGGGTCCTCCGCCCGCTGGGCCTCCCGCTCGGCGCCGTCGATGGCCGCCCGCTCCTCGGCGAGGATCTCGCGCAGCTCGCGGGCGAGCTCCTCGAAGACCCCGCCCAGGTCGTGGCTCGCCAGCTCCTCCCGGCGGCGACGGCGCAGGCGTTCGCGCAGCTCGCGCAGGCCCGCCAGCTGCTCGCCGTCGGGCGTCCGGAAGCCCTCCTGCAGAAGGCGGCGCAGGGCGGCGTTGAGGTCCCCGTGGTAGATCAGGTCGTCCGAGAGCTCGGAGAGGACGTCGTCGGCATCCAGCTCGAAGCCGGCCTGGGTGCCGTCCCACCGGGAGTAGCGGAAGCCCCGGGCCACGCCTAGAGGCTACGCCGACCGGGTGTACAGGAAGGCGTCGTCCGCCTTGTTGGCCACGCCCTGCTTGAGGGCGCCGGTGATGGCGACGTCCAGCTGGAAGCGCGGGTCCTCGGTGAAGACTCGCTTCATGTCCTCGCAGCGCTCCTCCAGGAGGAGCAGGAAAGGAGTCTTCTCGGACTCGTCCTGGGTGACGAGGGGACAGACGAGGAGGGCGTGACCGCCCACCGCCAGCTCGTCGAGGAGCGGCGGGAGGGTCTCGGCGGGCAGGCTGCCCTCGAGCCGCTCGACGCTGTCCCGGTAGTCGGCGACCCGCTCGTCGGCCACCAGACCGCTGGCCGACGCGTAGCGCAGGCCGGGCGGGAGGTAGTGGGCGAGGACGGGGAGCTCGCCGAAGTGCGAGAGCACCAGGTCCCCCGGGCGTAGCCGGTCACGGACCTCGTCGGCGACGGCCCTGACGTTGCTCTTGCGGTGGGGGGGCACCTTGACGTCGATCGGCGCCTGCAGGAAGACGAGGACGCACAGGGCGGAGACGGCCAGCTGCCCGCCCGATGCCAGGCCCACGGCCACGATGAGCAGGATGGCGGGCAGGATGACCGCGAGGTAGCGGTAGGCCCACACCGGGCTGCTCCGGGACACCACCCAGGCCACCGAGATGGCGACGACGACCAGGACCGCCATCGCCGTCACCCCGACGGCCGGGCGGCCGCCGCGCCGGCGCAGGATCGTGGCCAGGCCGACTCCCGCCCCCAGGCCGGCGGCCACGAGCGCCTCCGGGCTGCCGATGAGCGAGCTGATGTCGGTGCGGGCCAGCTCCAAGGTCGGGCGGATCGCCCACGGCGCCGCGGTGTGGGCGCGCTGGAAGAGCAGGGCGGGGACCCAGGGGAGGAACAACAGCCCCGCCGCGCCGAAGCCCAGGACCGCGTCGAACGCGAGGCGGCGACGGTCGGCGGACGCGAGCAGGCACGGGACCAGGGCCACGGCCAGCCCGAGGCTCAGGAACAGGGCCCAGTTGTGGGTGTACAGGAGGAGGACCAGGGACCCGACGAGCAGCGGCAGGTAGCGGCGGCGACCGAAGAGGAAGACGTGCAGGAAGGCGCCGGTCGCCAGGGTGGCGAGCAGCACCATGAGGGTGTACATGCGGGTCTCGTTGGCGAAGTGGGCCAGGAGGGGGTTCAGCGCGGCCAGGGCGACCAGGAACCAGCCCACCCGGCGCCCGAGGAGGCTGCGACCGAACCACCAGGCGGCGCCCACCGAGCCGAGGGCGAACAGCAGGGACAGCGTGTGCGTCGCCGCCTCCCCGGATCCGAACGCCGACATCCAGACGTGGAGCAGGAGGTAGTACAGCGGCGGCGAGCCGTCCTGGCGGAGCAGGGTCGGGATGTCCCCGAGGGGATGGGACGCGATGCCGACGGCCAGTCCCTCGTCCCCCCAGTACCAGATGCCCCGGCCCCGGCCCCAGAGCACCGCGAGGAGCAGGATGACGCCCAGCACGCCGAGCCGGTCGACGGTCGTGCGGTTGGCGGGCGAGAGGAGCCGGTTCCACAGCGCCCCGAGCGTGCGACCGGAGGGGGCGCGGTCGTCGGGCGTCCCCTCGTCCTTTCCGGGATGCTCCCGGACGTCGACGTCGGACGCCTTGGGGACGGCGTGGGTGTCCTCGACGGCGCCCACGACTAGCCCTCCGCCGCCGGGGCCTGCTTGGTGAGGACGAAGGCGTCCACCCGGGTGTTCACGACCTCGGCCTCGCCGGCGTCGGTGATCGACAGCTCGAGCCGCAGACGGCTGTCGTCCAGCAGGAGCTCTTTGACCTCGTCGGAGCGCTGGAGGAGGAGGCGGAGGAACTCGACCCACTCGGGCTCGGCCTCCCCGTGGTTGGGGATGACGAGGACGACGCGCCCGCCGACCGGCAGGTCGTCGACCAGGGCGGGCACGGCGGTGCGGTACCGGCTGTTGCGGAGGCGCTCGACGTACTCGCGCTGGTCGGAAACGCGCTCGTCGGCCACCAGGCCCTCGGTGGTGGCGTAGCGCAGGCCGGGAGGGAAGTAGTGGGCCAGGACGGGAACGGCGCCGTCGTCGCCCGAGATCACCAGGTCGCCGGCGCGGAGGTAGGGCCCGACCGCGTCCGCCGTCGACTTGACGTTGCTCTTCCGGTCGGGCGGCGTCTTCACGTCGATCGGGCCCACGAGGAAGACGAC
>DASZOE010000350.1:0-5417 GCA_035550945.1 Acidimicrobiales bacterium | reverse complement strand
CCCCAGGTCGAGCCCCACCACGCCGACATCAACGAGATCGAGGTCGACGCCGGCCTCCTCAAGTCCGACCTCGTCCTTCTCGGCCACTACCACTTCCACACCCGCGTCGCGCCGGGCATCTGGTACGCGGGGTCCACGGACACGTTCTCCTTCGCCGACGACCCCGACGTGCCCAAGGGCGTGGTCCTTCTCGACACCGACAGCGGCGAGTTCCGCCACCTGCCCCTGAGGGGCCAGCGGCCCCTCGTCACCCTCGACACCGTCCACGCGCTGGGGCTGTCACCGGCGGAGGTGGGCGCTCTGGTGCTGGAACGGGCGTCGTCGGTGCCCGACGGCGCCGTGGCCCGTCTCTACCTGGAGGGCGTCGACCCCGAGGCGTGGCGGCTGCTCGACATGGACGCCGTGCGGGAGATCGCCGCCGGTGCCCTGGTCCTGAAGGTGGAGCCCCACTTCTCGTCCACCACCAGCGAGGTTCAGCTGCCCGAGCTCGATGCCATGCCCGCCCAGTGGGCCCGTTACGTCGAGGGCCAGACCGACCTCGTCAACTTCGACCGCCACCGCCTGCGCGACCTGGGCACCGAGTACATCGCCCGGGCCGTCGAGGCCGCTCTCGACTGATGCGCGTCACCCGCCTCGCTCTGCGCAACTACCGGGTGTACGAGGAGCTCGACCTCGAGCTGCCCCCCGGGCTCGTCGGTATCTACGGCCCCAACGGAGGCGGCAAGTCGGCCCTCGTCGAGAGCATCCGCTTCGCCCTGTACGGCAGGGCCCGGACCGCCATCGACGAGGTGCGCACCGCCCGGGTCAACGCCGAGGCCCTCGCCGAGGTCGAGTTCGAGCACGAGGGCCACCTCTACGTGGTGCGCCGCACGATCAGCGGTGCCAACGCCACGGTGCGGGCGTCGGCCCAGGCCGACGGCTACCAGGTCGCCGAGGGCGCCCGGGACACCACGCGCTATGTGCACTCGATCCTGGGCATGAACGACGCCGCGTTCCGGGCGTCGGTCTTCGCCGAGCAGAAGCAGCTGGCCGCCTTCAGCGGCCAGACGGCCGCCGAGCGCCGCAAGCTGGTGCTCCAGCTCCTGGGCATCACGCCGCTCGACGCGGCGCGCGACGACGCCCGCCGTGACGCACGGGTCGCCGAGGCCCAGTACGACCGGCTACGGGCCCTGCTCCCCGACCTCGACGGGCTGGCTGCCGCGCTCGAGGAGTCCGAGGCCACCTGCGTCACCCTCGCCGCGGCCGCCGCCGCCGCCGAGGTGGAGGTCGCCGCGGCGCGAGAGCGCCTCGAGGCCGCCACGCTGTGCCACGAGGCCCTCGACGTCGTGCGCCAGGAGCACGGCCTGCTCATGGCCGAGGTCCGGGCGGTGACGGCCGAGCGCGACCGGGCCGCGGCCGACGTGGCCCGGCTCACGGCCGAGCTCGACGATCTCGAGCGCGCCGCCGCCCGCCTCGGCGAGCTCGCCCCGCTGGCCGACGGCTGGCGCGACGCCGAGGCTCGGCTGCGCCTGGTCGAGGCGGTGGTGGCGGCCAGGACGGTGGCCGAGGACGCGGCGGTGGCCGAGGCTCCCGACCCTCCCGACGAGGACGCCGTCGAGAGGGCTCGCGCCGCCGCCGAGGAGGCCCGCACCGAGCTGGCCGCGGTCGAAGGACGCCTCCACGGGGCGAGGGCGGAGCTCGAGCGGGCCCGCCAGACGATGGCGCGGGCCGTCGAGCTCGACGACGAGGCCGACTGCCCGCTCTGCGGCCAGGCCCTGGGCGCCGCTTTCGCCGAGGTCCAGGCCCACCGGGCCACCGAGCTCACCGAGGCCGAGCGCCGGGCGTCCGAGCTCGAAGCCGAGCGGTCCCGGCTGGCGGCCGAGGCGGCCACCGCCCGCCGCCGGGTCACCGAGGTCACCCGGGCCGTGGCCGCGGCCCGGACGCCCTGGGCGGCCCCCCAGCGGGCGGTCGCCGACCGTGAGCGGGCCCTCGAGGCCCTGGCCGGGGCCGAGGCCGCGCTGGGCCGGACGGCCGGCGTCGAGGAGCGGGCCGAGCTGGCCGCCGAGGTGGAGGTCCGCCGCAAGGCCACCGACGAGTGCCAGCGGCTGCGGGGGCGCCTCGAGCGCCGGGCCCAGGCGGTGGCCGAGCTCGACGTCGAGCGGGTGCTCGTCGCCGACCACGACGGGCTCCTCGGCACGCTGGGCGAGAAGCTGGCCGCGCTGGCCTTCAGTCCCGACGACCTGGTGGCGGCGCGGGCCGCGCGTCACCAGGCCCGGCTCGACCTCGAAGAGGCGGCCACGGCGGCCGAGACCGCCCGGCTGGCCGTTCACGAGGCCCGGGCCCGGGCCGAGGGACAGGCGGCGCGGCTGGCCGAGGCCAAGGAGCAGCACGCCCAGCTCGGTGTCCTGGGCGAGGAGGCGCGGCACCTGTCCCGCGTCGCCGAGCTGCTCAACGGCTTCCGCAACAACCAGGTGGCGGCGGTCGGTCCTCGCCTCTCGGCGCACGCCGCCAACCTCTTCGCCGAGCTCACCGACAACGAGTACGACTTCCTCGACGTCGACCGGGAGACGTACGAGATCCGCATCCGCGACGGGGGTCTCGACTACGGGATGGCCCGCTTCTCCGGCTCCGAGGTCGACCTGGCCAACCTCGCCCTCCGGGTCGCGATCAGCGAGCACGTGCGGTTCCAGTCGGGTGGCGCGGTCGGTCTGCTCGTCCTCGACGAGGTCTTCGGGCCCCTCGACGACGACCGCAAGGAGCGCATGCTCCTGGCTCTCGAGCGCCTGAGAGGCCGGTTCCGCCAGGTGCTGGTGGTCACCCACGACACCGAGATCAAGCATCAGCTCCCGAACGCCATCGAGGTGGTGAAGAAGCCGGGGCGCCGGGCGACGGCCCGTCTCGTCGCGGCCTAGCGGATCCTGTTACAAACAGGTGTGGCTTGGATCCTTGATCTCGACGGTGTGACCTGGCTCGGCCCCGACGTGGTGCCGGGCGTCCCGGAGGCGGTGGCCCGGTTGCGTGAAGCCGGCGAGCGGGTGCTGTTCCTCACCAACAACTCGTCGCGGCCGGTGAGCGACGTCCTCGAGAAGCTGAAGGGCATGGACATCGAGGCGTCGCCCGACGAGATCGCGACGTCGGCGCTGGCCGCTGCGGCCATGCTCGAGAAGGGCAGCACGGCCCTCGTCTGCGCGGGCGTCGGCGTGGAGGAGGCCCTCGAGGAGCGGGGGGTGAAGCGGGTCTCCGAGGGCGACGCCGACGCCGTCGTGGTGGGCTGGTTCAGGGAGTTCGACTACGACCGCCTCACCGTCGCCTTCCACGCCGTCTCCAAGGGAGCGCGCCTCATCGGCACCAACGACGACCCCACCTATCCCACGCCCGAGGGGCCCATCCCCGGCGGCGGGGCCCTGATCGCCGCGGTGGCGACGGCCGCCGGCGTCGAGGCGGAGGTCGCGGGCAAGCCCCACCAGCCCATGGTCGACCTCGTCCGGTCGCGATTGGGTGAAGAGACCGAAGGTGTGATCCTCGTCGGCGACCGGCCGTCCACCGACGGGGCCATGGCCCGGCGGCTCGGCGTCAAGTTCGCACTGGTGATGAGCGGCGTGTCCGACCACGAGGACATCCCCGACGACCCGCCGCCCGACCACGTGGCCGACGACCTCCCGACCCTCGTCGACGAGCTGCTGGACTAGACGGGCTACGAGTTCGCGTAGACCCAGGGATCGCGCGTCAGGTCGCGACGGCGGTCCGCGCAGGAGTCGGCCACCGCCGTGAGCTGCAGGACGGCCTTGCCCGCTTCCTGCTCGCCGGTGACGAGGACGTCGTAGCTCCCGACATCCTCGCCGCAGTCGTCGGTCTGCAGCTCGAGCCGTCCGTTCCGCAGCGTGTAGCGACCGCCCGACGGCCCGCCGCCATGGGGCGCGATCAGCACGACGGTCCCGTCACCGCGCAGCTGCAGCAGACTCTGGTGGACGGAGCGGTAGATGCCCTGCACGTCCGCCGGTCGGCCCGGTGTTCCCGGCGCCGGCGGGCGCACGTTCTCGGCCGGCGCGTTGGCGCCCCCGCTCCCGCAGGCCACCAGCAACGTCGCGCTCAACGCCGCGCCGACCACCGAGCGGCGGCATCGGGTCATCAACGACATGGACGGATCGTCGCAAACAAACCGATTCCTGGTCCAAGTAGGCGATCGGCCTTGCACCGCAAGGGAAATGCTTGACCTGGGCGGACGAAGAAGATCAGATGTGCGGGTACCTGTCCAAGAGTGGGAGGTGGCGGTGAACAAGTCTGACGTGATCGACCGCGTGGCCGGCGTCGCGGGCGTCGGTCGACAGCAGGCCGAGAACGTCCTGGATGCCTTCTTCGACACGGTCCGGTCGGCGACCAAGGGCGGCGATCGCGTCGCGTGGCCGGGCTTCGGCTCGTTCACGACGACACAGCGCAAGGCTCGCACCGGGCGCAATCCTCGTACGGGGGAGGCCGTGAAGATCCCGGCGACGAAGGCGGTCAAGTTCTCACCGAGCTCCGCCCTGAAGGACTACCTCAACACCGGCGGCTCGAAGCGTGCGGCGGGGGGCGCCAACAAGGCGGGCGCCAAGAAGGCGGGCGCCAAGAAGGCGGCGCCGGCTGCGGCCACCAAGGCTCCGAAGAAGGCAGGCGGGGCCAAGAGCGCGAAGAAGGCCACCAAGGCCAAGAGCCGTTGAGGGAAGGGGAAGGTAGATGAGCCCACTGCGTAAGTCCGGCTCGGCGGCCAAGAAGGCGTCGACCGAGAAGGCCACAAGCAAGGCGCCGGCGAAGACCAAGAAATCCATGGGCGCCCGCAAGGCCGTTCAGGCCGCGGAGGCCACGGCCAAGAAATCCGCCGCCGCCAAGGCGCCGGTCAAGAAGGGCACCACCAAGAAGGCCGGGGCCGAGAAGGCGGCCGGGGCCCAGCGGGGCGGCTCCAAGCAGGCGGCGGGCGGGTCCCCGAAGGCGAGCGAGACAGGACAGTCGATCCGCGAGGCCAGCGGCACCAAGGGCACCCGGGCCGCGAAGGCGTCCAAGGCCGGCAAGGCGACCAAGGCCACCAAGGCCAAGAAGGCCACCAAGGCCAAGAAGGCCACGAAGGCGACCAAGGCCACGAAGGGTTCGGGTTCGAAGGTCTCCGAGGCCGTCAAGAGGGTGACGAAGGCGGTCAGGAAGAGGACCCGCTAGCAGTTCGCCGACGACGCCAGCTCGCTCCCGTCAGAGCTCGCGGATCGCCTTGAACGCTTCTCCGTAGGCAACGCCGACCGGCTGCCCGTGCTCGGCGGCGCGGCCGGCGATCCTGGCCCGGAAGCTCTCGAGCTGGTCGGCCGCGCCCGGATCGTCGACCCGCATGGTCGAGCGGTACTGGCTGCGGTGGCACAGAAGGGCGGCGAGCTTCGTCTCCAGGTGGTCGGCGATGCTCTCGACGTGGTCCGGTT
>DASZOE010000349.1:0-18217 GCA_035550945.1 Acidimicrobiales bacterium | reverse complement strand
CCCTCGTCCTGGCCCCTTCGGTGGCGGAGGCGGCCTACGTCGCCGCCCGCCTCCGGCACGCCGGCCACCCCGTCGCTCTCCTTCCCCGGGAGTGGGCCCGGGCCGCGGCCTGGGCGCCCCGGCCCCGGCTGGGGGCGGTGGTGGTCCTCGACGAGCACGACGAGGTCTACCAGGAGGAGCGGGCCCCGACCTGGAACGCGCGGGACGTCGTCGTGGAGCGGGCCCGGCGGCGCGGGGTCCCCGCCGTGCTGACCTCGCCCTGCCCGTCGCTCGACACGCTGTCCACCATCCCCCTGCTGACGCCTTCCCGCACCGAGGAGCGCGAGGGGTGGCCCGTGGTCGAGGTCGTCGACCGCCGCGGCGAGGAGCCCGGCCTCGGCCTCTACTCCTCCCGGCTCGTGGAGCTGGTGCGCTCCGCGGACCACGACCGGCGGGTGGTCTGTGTCCTGAACCGCCGGGGCCGGGCCCGCCTCCTGGCCTGCGGGACGTGCGGCGAGCTGGCCCGGTGCGAGGAGTGCGGGGCCGTCGTCGAGGAGGCGGACAGCGGCCTGCGCTGCCGCCGGTGCCGCGCCGGGCGCCCGTTCGTCTGCGCGGCCTGCGGCTCGGCCCGGCTCCGGGTGCTGCGGGCGGGCGTGAGCCGGGTGCGGGACGACCTCGAGCGCCTGGCCGGCCGGCCGGTGGCCGAGGTCACCGCCGACCTCGCGCCCGGGCCCCTGCCCGGGGCGCCGGTGCTGGTCGGCACCGAGGCTGTGCTCCACCGGGCCGCCCGGGCCGCGGTAGTGGCCTTCCTCGACCTCGACCAGGAGCTCGTCGCGCCCCGGTGGCGTGCGGGGGAGGAGGCCCTCGCCCTCCTGGCCCGGGCGGCGCGGGTGCTCGGAGGCCGGGCCGACGGCGGCCGGCTGCTCCTGCAGACGCGCCTGCCGGACCACGAGGTGGTGGACGCCGTGGTCCACGCCGACCCCTCGCGGCTGGCGGTCGTCGAGGGCGCCCGGCGCGTCGCCCTCGGCTTCCCGCCCGAGCGGGCGGTGGCCGTCGTTTCCGGGGAAGCTTCCCCCGCGTTCGCCGCCGCGCTGTCGGGGGCTGGAGACGTCGAGGTCGTAGGGCCCGCCGACGGGCGCTGGCTGGTCCGCGCCCCCGACCACCGGACCCTCTGCGACGCCCTGGCCGGTACACCGCGGCCCAAGGGACGGCTGCGGGTGGCGGTCGACCCGCTGCGGACGTGAGCCGATGAAGCGGATCGTCCTCGTCCGCCACGGGGAGACGGAGTGGTCGGCGACCGGCAAGCACACCTCGCGCACCGACGTGCCCCTTACGGGGCGGGGCGAGGAGCTGGCGCGGGTCCTGGGCCACCGCATCCAGGAACTGCGGGTGACCCCGACGACCTGCCTCTCGAGCCCCCGGCGGCGCGCCGCCGACACCGCCCGCCTCGCGGGCCTGGGCGGTCACCTGGCGACGGACGAGCGCCTACGCGAGCTCGACTACGGCGAGTACGAGGGGCGCACGACCGTCGACATCCGGTCCGAACGCCCGGCGTGGAACCTGTTCCGGGACGCCTGCCCGGGCGGCGAGACGCTGGCCGACGCCGGCCAGCGGGCCGACGACCTCCTGGCCGCGCTGGCGCCCGAGGAGGGGGAGGGCGACATCATCCTCGTCGGCCACGGCCACTTCTCCCGCATCCTCGCCGCCCGGTACCTCGGCCTCGACTCCGAGTGGGCGCGGGGGCTGGCGCTGGGCACGGCCAGCGTGTCGCTCCTCGGCCACGAGCACGAGTGGCGGGCCGTCCTGCTGTGGAACGACCAGCCCCGTCCGCGATGAGCGCCTTACGCCTCCGAGGCGGGCTCGTCGGCTTGCAGCGCGGCCGCGACGCCGTGCAGGTCGGCCGCCACCGCCCGGCGCTGGGGATCGGCGCCCGCAGGGGCGACCTCGGCGGCCAGGGACCGGAGGACCGCGGCCAGCTGGTCGGCCCGCTCCGCGTCCTGACGGCGGCAGCCGGCCGCAGCCCCCACCGCCTGGGGTGCCATGGTGGCGAGGATCGTCACCGCCTCCTGGGCGGCCAGGCGCCCGGTCACGACCGACGCCCCCGTCCGGATGACATCCTCGAGAGGACCCGGTCCCGTGGTCACACGGTGACCGTAGCGCCGGGGCCGTTCTGAGACAGAGACGCCGCCCGCCGCCGGCCACGCCACGGGGTCCCTACACCGAGTGGCACTGGCCCACGCCGCCGGCTGCGGGGGGCTTCAGGAGCTTCGAGCACGTCCTCGTCCCCGAGAAGGACCCCGGTCCGGACGCCACGTACTTCTGGGCGCACCAGTTCCACCTCGAGGGCGGACAGAGCGGCTACCTGGGCCTGCAGACCAAGGGCAACCGGGCCGACGGGTCGCTCGGCAAGATGGCCATCTTCTCCCTCTGGGACGCCACCGGCGCCGAGGGCCCCGGCGTCGTCCGCTTCGGCGGGGAGGGGACGGGGTGGTCGGCCCGCATCCCGCTGCTCTGGCAGGCCGGCCACCGGTACCGCCTCCGGGTCGAGGCCGGTGACGACACCGCCGAGGGCCGGTGGTGGGTCGCCACCGTGGCCGACCTCGACGGCGGCGACGACCAACGCATCGGCTGCCTGCGGGCCGCGCCCGGCTGGCGACGGCTGTCCTCGTGGTCGGTGATGTGGACGGAGTACTACGGGCCGCCCCTCGGGAGCTGCCGGGACCTGGCGCCCGCCGTGGCCTGCTTCTCCGTGCCCCGCGCCGACGGGACGGTCGCGCCCGCCCGGCGCCACAGCCACCTCGGCGAGGGCACGTGCGACACCACGAGGATCACCGACCTCGACGACGGCGTGCGCCACGAGATGGGCCTGCCCGAGCCGGGATCCTGACCCAGGTACCCTCGGCTCCATGGCGCCGTTCCAGATCCGGGTCTTCGGCGACCCCGTCCTCCGCCAGCCGGCCGCGGAGGTGGCGGAGATCGACGACAGCCTCCGCCGCCTGGCCGAAGACATGCTCGTCACCATGTACGAGGCGCCGGGCGTGGGACTGGCCGCGCCCCAGGTCGGCATCCAGAAGCGGGTCTTCGTCTACGACATCAACGACGGTCGGGGGCCGCACGCGGTCGTCAACCCCCGCCTGTCGGGCTTCGAAGGGGAGTGGACGTACGAGGAGGGCTGTCTCTCTGTCCCGGAGCTGTCGTGGCCGATCGTCCGGGCCGAGCGGGTGCACCTCGACGGGTGGGACCTCGACGGCAACCAGCTCTCGATCGACGCCGACGACCTGCTGGGCCGGATGTTCCAGCACGAGTGCGACCACCTCGACGGCATGCTGCTCCTCGAGCGCCTCGAGAAGCGGCAGCGCAAGCAGGCGATGCGCGCACTCCGGCAGCGAACCCTCGGGCTGTCCGAGGGCGAGCCGGTCACGCGCTAGGGGCGGGCCCTGCGCCTCGCCTACCTGGGCACGCCCGAGGTGGCAGTCGTCCCGCTCCGGGCCCTGGTCGCCGACGGCCACGAGGTACTGCTGGTCGTGTCCCAGCCCGACCGGCGGCGGGGCCGGGGCGGCCGCCTGGTCCCGAGCCCGGTCAAGGCGGCGGCGACGGAGCTGGGCATACCGGTCACCGAGCAGGTCGACGACGTGATCGACGCCGGTGCCGAGCTGGGCGTCGTCGTCGCCTACGGGCGCCTCATCCGCCCCCACGTGCTGGCCGCGCTGCCCATGGTGAACATGCACTTCTCCCTGCTGCCCCGATGGAGGGGGGCCGCCCCTGTCGAGCGGGCCATCCTCGCCGGTGACGAGACGACCGGCGTGTGCATCATGGCCCTCGACGAGGGCCTCGACACCGGGCCGGTGTACGCCTGCCAAGAGGTTCCCATCGGCCCCGACGACACGGCCGACGACCTGCGGGCGGCGCTCACCGAGCGGGGCACGGCGCTGCTCCTCGGCCTCCTGCGGGAGGGGCTCGGCGAGCCCCGGCCCCAGGAGGGCGCGCCCACGTACGCGTCGAAGCTGGAGCCGGTCGAGCACCATCTCGACTGGTCCCGGCCGGCACTCGAGCTGCACCGGGTGGCGCGCCTGGGCCACGCCTGGACGACGTTCCGGGGCAACCGCCTGAAGGTCCTGCGCGCCGCCGTGGCGGACGTGGACACGGTGCCGCCCGCGGGGGTCCTCGATCCGGCCACCCTCGTCGTGGGCACGGGTGCCGGGGGCCTCGAGCTGCTCGAGGTCCAGCCCGAGGGTCGTCCGCCGCAGCCGGCCGCCGCCTGGCGCAACGGGGCGCGTCTCGAGCCGGGGGAGCAGCTGGTATGAGCCTGGCGAGGGACAATCGGGGCGTGGAGGAGCCAGCGTCGCTGCGGCGCGCCAAGGTCGTCACCGTCTCCGACGGCGTCATCGCGGGCACCCGCGAGGACCGCTCGGGCGATGCGCTCGTCGCCCGGCTGACCGAGGACGGCTGGGACGTGGTCGAGCGGCTGACCGTCGAGGACGGCGTCGAGCCCGTCGCCGGCGCGCTGCGCCGGGCGGCCGACGGCTTCGCCGGGCTGGTGGTGACGACGGGCGGCACCGGGTTCGGGCCCCGTGACCTCACGCCCGAGGGGACCCGCTCGGTGCTCGACCGGGAGGCCCCGGGCCTGGCCGAGGCCACACGGGCGGCCAACCCGGGCAAGGGGCGCCTGTCCCGGGGCGTGGCCGGCACCGTGGGCCGCTGCATCGTCCTGAACACGCCGGGCTCGACGGCGGGGGCGGTGGAGTCGGTCGACGCCGTGCTCGACGTGCTGCCCCATGCGCTGGCCCTTCTCGCCGAGGCCCCCACCCGGCACCCGTCGTGAGGCCCACCGCCGCCGACGAGACGGTGGCCATGGGCCGGGCGCTGGCCCTGGCCGCGTCGGTGCGGACCACCACGTCGCCCAACCCCTGGGTGGGCTGCGTCATCCTGCCCGGCCCCTTCGAGGGCGCGACCCGCCCGCCGGGCGGGCCCCACGCCGAACGGGTGGCTCTCGACGCCGCCGGCCCGGCGGCCGAAGGGGCCACCCTCGTCACCACCCTGGAGCCCTGTGCCCACCAGGGACGCACGGCCTCCTGCGTCGACGCCATCGTGGCCGCGGGCGTCCGCCGCGTGGTCGTCGGCCTGGTCGATCCCGACCCCCACGTCCGGGGCGCCGGTGTCAGCGCCCTCCGAGACGCGGGCGTCGAGGTCGACGTCGGGATGTGCGAGGACGAGGTGCGCGGGCAGCTCGCCCCCTATCTCAAGCACCGGGCCACCGGGCGGCCGTGGGTCGTCCTGAAGCTGGCCGCCACCCTCGACGGGCGCACCGCCGCGCCCGACGGTTCCAGCCGCTGGATCACGGGACCCGAGGCCCGGGCCGACACCCACCGCCTCCGGGCGGAGAGCGACGCCGTCCTCGTGGGCGCGGGGACGGTGAGGGCCGACGATCCGGAGCTCACCGTCCGCCCCGTGGATCCCGATGGCCGGGAGCCGCTGCGGGTCGTGCTGGGACAGGCGCCCGAGGGGGCCCGGGTGCGACCGGCGCTGGAGATGGAAGGCGACCTCGGGACGGTCCTCGACGACCTCGGCCGCCGAGACGTCCTCCAGGTGCTGGTCGAGGGCGGGGCGACGGTGGCGGGGGCGTTCCACCGGGCCCGCCTGGTGGACCGCTACGTGCTCTACCTCTCGCCGATCCTCCTCGGCGGCGACGACGGCCACCCGGTGCTGGCCGGTGCCGGCGCACCCACGTTGGCGGACGCCTGGCGCGGCTGGGTGGTCGGCGTCCGGCGGCTGGGCGACGACATCCGCGTCGACCTCGCCCCGTCGGAGGGCCGGTAGTTGTTCACCGGGATCGTCGAGGAGATGGGCCAGCTGCGCGCCCGGGAGCCCGGCCTCCGTGGCCCGAGCGGAGTGGCAGACCGGTTCGTCTTCGCCGCCTCGCGGGCCCTCGACGACGCCGTCGTCGGCGGGTCGATCGCGGTGAACGGCTGCTGCCTCACCGTCGTCGACCTGGGCCCGGGATGGTGGGCCGCCGACGTGGTCCCCGAGACCCTGTCGCGCACCGCCCTGGACGGCCTCGCCCCGGGTGACCCCGTGAACCTCGAGCGACCGCTTCGGCTGGCCGACCGCCTCGGTGGCCATCTGGTGCAGGGCCACGTCGACGGCGTGGGCGAGGTGCTGCAAGCGGCCCCGGACCTGTCGGTGCGGGCCCCCGAGTCGGTGCTGCCCTACCTGGTGGAGAAGGGCTCGGTGGCGGTGGACGGCTGCAGCCTCACCGTGGCCAGCGTCGGCGACGATCGCTTCGGCGCGGCCATCGTTCCCCACACCGCCGCAGTCACTACGCTGGGCCGTCGGCGTCCCGGCGACCGCGTCAACCTCGAGGTCGACATCGTCGCCAAGTACGTCGAGAGACTTCTCAGAGGGTCCTGACCGCATGCCCTTCGCCAAGATCGAGGACGCCATCGCCGCCTTCGGGCGCGGCGACATCGTGGTGGTCGTCGACGACGCGAGCCGGGAGAACGAGGGTGACCTCATCATGGCCGCCGAGTTCGCCACCCCCGACAAGATCGCGTTCTTCCTCAGCCACACCTCGGGCGTGATCTGCATGCCGATGACGGGCGAACGTCTCGACGCCCTCGACCTCCCGCCGATGGTCGTGGACAACACCGAGACGAACCGGACCGCGTTCACCGTCTCCGTCGACGCCCGCAGGGGCACCTCGACGGGCATCTCCGCCGCCGACCGGGCAGCCACCATCGCCGCCCTCATCGATCCGGAGACGCGGCCCCGCGACCTGGCCCGGCCCGGCCACATGTACCCGCTCCGCTACCGCGAGGGCGGCGTCCTGAAGCGGGGCGGCCACACCGAAGCCGCCGTCGACCTGGCCCGGATGGCCGGTCTCTATCCCGCTGGTGTGCTGTGCGAGGTCGTCACCGAGGACAAGACGGAGATGGCCCGCCTGCCCGAGCTCGAGCGCTTCGCCGCCGAGCACGGCCTCCTGCTGATCTCGATCGCCGACCTCATCCGCTACCGCCGCCAGTCCGAGAAGCTGGTCGAGCGCATCGCCCACGCCCGCATCCCCACGGCCTGGGGCGACTTCGACTGCTACGTGTACGAGTCGGTGCTCGACCGCGACCAGCACGTGGCCCTCGTGCGGGGCGCGGTGCAGGGCGAGGAGAACATCCTCGTGCGCGTCCACTCCGAGTGCCTCACCGGCGACGTCTTCGGCTCCCTGCGCTGCGACTGCGGGCCCCAGCTCGAGGTGGCGCTGGAGATGATCGCGTCCGCCAACCTCGGCGTCGTCGTGTACCTGCGCGGCCACGAGGGCCGGGGCATCGGGCTGGCCCACAAGCTGCGGGCGTACAGCCTGCAGGACGCCGGGGCCGACACCGTCGACGCCAACCTGGCCCTGGGCCTCCCCGTCGACAACCGCGAGTACGGCATCGGGGCCCAGATCCTCGTCGACCTGGGTATCACCACCATGCGGCTGATCACCAACAACCCGGCCAAGTACGGCGGCCTGGAGGGCTACGGCCTGGAGATCGTCGAGCGGGTGGGCGTGCAGTCGCGGCCCAACCCGGAGAACATCGCCTACCTGCGCACCAAGAAGCGCCGGCTGGGTCACCTGCTGGAGGGACTGGAGTGAACGTGTACGAGGGACGTCTGGGCGCCGAGGGCATGCGGGTCGCGGTGGCGGCCGGCCGGTTCAACGAGCTGGTCACCGACCGCCTGGTGGCGGGCGCCCGTGACGCCCTGCTGCGTCTCGGCGCCGACGAGGGCTCGGTCACCGTCGTGTGGGCGCCGGGGGCGTTCGAGCTGCCCCTGGTGGCCCAGCGGCTGGCCGAGTCGGGCGAGGTCGACGCCGTGGTGTGCGTGGGTGCCGTCATCCGGGGCTCCACCGACCACTACGAGCACGTCGCGTCGCAGTGCGCGGCGGGGCTCACCCGGGTCGCCCTCGACACCGGCGTTCCGGTGGTCTTCGGCGTCCTCACCACCGAGACGACCGAGCAGGCCCTGGAGCGGGCCGGCGGCAAGCTCGGCAACAAGGGGTTCGAGGCGGCCACCACCGCCGTGGAGATGGCCGACCTCCTCCGGCAGCTCCCCAAGAGCGGCGGCTCGGGCTAGCCCGTGCTGCGCCTCGTCCTGCCCAAGGGCTCGCTGGAGCGGGCCACCCTCGAGCTGTTCGAGCACGCCGACCTCCCGGTGCGGCGGGGCTCCGACGTCGACTACCGGGCGACGATCGACGACCCCCGCATCGCCGAGGTCCGCATCCTGCGCCCCCAGGAGATCCCCCACTACGTGGCCGAGGGCCTCTTCGACCTGGGCATCACGGGGAGGGACTGGATCGAGGAGACGGGCCGCGACGTCGTCTCTCTGGGCGAGCTGCACTACTCCAAGAACACGGCCCGCCCCATCCGGGTGGTGCTGGCGGTGCCCGCCGACTCGCCGGTGTCCGGCGTGGCCGACCTGGCGGCCGGCGTCCGGGTGTCGACCGAGTACCCGGAGCTCACCCGGCGGTACTTCGAGAAGCACGGGATCCCCGCCGACGTGCGCCTGTCTTACGGGGCCACCGAGGCCAAGGTGCCCGAGATCGCCGACGCGGTCGTCGAGATCACCGAGACCGGCCGGGCCCTGCGGGCGGCGGGGCTGAAGAGCGTCGACACGATGCTCGTCAGCTTCACCGAGCTCATCGCCAACGCCGCCTCCTGCGAGGACGACGCCAAGCGCCACGCCATGAGCCAGATCCACACCCTCCTGCAGGGCACGCTGGAGGCGCGGGGGAGGGTGCTGGTCAAGCTCAACGTGTCCGAGGCCGACCTCGACGGGGTCATCGGTCTCCTCCCCGCGCTCCGGGCGCCCACCGTCTCGAAGCTGTTCGGGGCCGGCGCCTACGCGGTGGAGACGGTCGTGCCCAAGGCGGAGATCAACACGCTCATCCCCGCCCTCAAGGACGCCGGCGCCAGCGACATCATCGAGCTCGCCCTCGCCAAGATCGTCCACTGATCGTCGCCGGCGATCAAGCCGTGGGTCCGACTTGCGTCAATGGTTAGCTATATGGCTAAATAGCTAGGATGACCGACGAGAGCGCGACGGTCTTCCGGGCCCTGGCCGACGCCACCCGGCGGCAGATCCTGCAGGACCTGCACGCCGGAGAGCTCACCGCCGGCGCCATCGCCTCGCGGTTCGCGATCAGCGGGCCCTCGATCTCCCGGCACCTCTCGATCCTGAAGGCCGCCGGCCTGGTCGCCGAACGCCGGGAGGCCAACCGCATCTTCTACTCCCTGGTCGAGGACCGCCTGGCCAACTGCGTCGGCGGGTTCCTCTCCGCGGTGTGCCCCGAGCAGGTCGTCCTCCGGCGGCGGCGGGGGCGGGACAGCAGGAAGGCGGGTGCCTCGTGAGGGTGCCGGCCGTTCGGGCCACCATCGAGCGGCGCCTCCTCGTGAACTTCCGGGTCGATCGGGATGTCCTCGCCGCCGTGCTGCCCGCGCCGTTCCTGCCCCACGTCGTGGCCGGCTACGGGATCGGCGGTATCTGCCTCATCCGCCTGGGTGCGGTCCGTCCCGCCGGCGTGCCCGCCACGCTGGGCGTGAGGAGCGAGAACGCCGCCCACCGCATCGCCGTGGAGTGGGAGGCCGCCGACGGCCCGGTCACCGCCGTGTACATCCCCCGCCGGGACACGTCCTCGCGGCTCGCGTCCGTGCTGGGCGGCCGGGCGTTCCCCGGGTGGCAGCACCGGGCCCGGTTTCGGGTAACGGAGGGCGAGGGCTCCTATCGGGTGGAGATGTCGAGCCACGACGCGCGGGCACGGGTCTCGGTTGCCGCTCATCTCGCCGACGACGTGATGCCCGGTTCCGTCTTCGGGACTCTCGACGAGGCGTCGGCGTTCTTCCGTTGCGCACCGTGCGGCTACGCGGCCACCCCCGCGGACGGCGTCTTCGACGGCGTCAACCTGAGCACCAAGGGGTGGGGCATGGCGCCGTTGCACCTCGACGAGGCCCGCTCCAGCTTCTTCGAGGACGACGGCCGCTTCCCTCCGGGCTCCGCGGTCCCCGACAGCGCCTTCGTGATGGCCGGGTTGGACACCACGTGGCGGCCCCAGCCCGACCTGCGGGTGGCGACCTCGTGACCGGCACGGGGCCGTCGTACGGGCGGACTGTGCTCTGGGGCCTGCTCACGGGCGCCACCGCCGGGGGTGTCACCGGTGGGATCTTCGGCCTGGTCTCGGGGCTCGGCACCGACGTCCTCGGCCGGTTGCTTGGCTTCCCCCTCTTCGGCGCGGGCGTGGGCCTCGTCGTCGGGGCGGTGGTGGCCGTCGTGGCCAGCGTGCTGGGCGCCGCCGTCGTCACCGCCATCGCCCTTGTGCTCCGCGCCGCCGGCACGTCCCTCGCCCGCACGCGGGTGCACCCGTGACGACTCTCGGCACGGTCGTCGACTTCGACGAGCAGCGGGGCTACGGGACGGTGCGGGCCGACGACGGGCGGGAGCTCTTCTTCCACTGCACGGCGATCGCCGACGGGTCGCGCACGATCCCGGTGGGCGCGTCGGTCGCCTTCGCCGTCGTCCCCGGCCACCGGGGGACCTGGGAAGCGGCCGACGTGCAGCCGGTGCCGACCCCCGCGGCCCCGTCCCCCGGGCCGGAGGATCCCGGGTCGTCGAGCACCACCTCGTAGCCCGGTCCGAGCTCCCGGACGAGCCCGGCGTGGAGGGGACGGCAGAACAGGAATGAGTTCCTGACCCACGTCAAGTCAAGCGAGCAGCGACTATGGCCACCAGATCCCCCGTCTCGAGCCCTGAGGAGCGGCGTGGTTGCCCGCCCAGGCCATTCCGAGGCTGATCGCCAGCAACAGGGCTGCTATGCCAGCCGCGATCCACCACCCCCGGACAACTGCCATCACGAAGAGCGCGAGGACGGCCAGTCGAGCAATGGCCGCGATCCCTCGGAACACGAGGGCGAGCCGTCTCGCTGAGGGAGGAGTTCTGTCCTCTCGCCACGTCCACTGCTTGGTCTCGGCGTCGAAGACGGGTCGATCGGTCTTACCTTGGCGCTCCCACCAGCTCATCGCTTTCCATGGTGCCCAAGGGGGCTCCGGTCCGCACGAGGTCCGCGTCGCGAAGCGTCGAGGCGACGGCAGCCCGACAGATGGCGTCGACGCCAGGCGGGTCGGACGCCCGAGCGGCCTTGGTCGACTCCTTACTGCCCCGACCCGCCCGCTGCTTCAGCTGCCGGGCTTGCCGACGCGCCGGCGTGCGGCACGTTGGTCGGCTGTGACCCGGTAGCGCTCGGCGCAGATGACCCGTCCTTCTGCCTCGGTGATCTCCCGGCCATCGACGTCGCGCAGCACGTAGCTCTCACCCCGCCGCCAGCAGGCGGCGATGCGGGTCACGAGCACGGCGGCCACCGTGCACACCGCCGAGGTGTGATGTCGACCCTCTGCGACGACCAGGCGGTGGTAGCGGGCGAACATCTTGGCCCATAGCCGTTCGAGGTCGGCTGGCGTGGTGCGGAAACGCCAGGCCGACTACTCGCCGGCCGCATCCGCGCAGCTGGCCTGGTGGTCGGCCCGGCGGGCCACATCGATGCCCACCCTGATCGTCTGCCCCACTCGTCCTCCTCGGTTGTCAGCTCCGTCGTCGGTCCCTCCAGCGCCGGCCCGCACACGTTCCGTGGGTCGCGTCCATCCGGACATTCCGTTAGCAGGGGTGCGCCACCGCCGCCGGCCCCGAGTTCCCGAACAGGGATGCACGTGTGCCGAGGGGTTCGTCCGATCCGACGATCAGTCCTCCAGGAGTCGACCTTGCGGCCGCTCCGGTCGCATACCGAGCCGAACCGGAAGAACCGACTCAGCGAACGCTACGGAGGCCCCCAACGGGTGTGGACCTACCGAGGGAGACTAAATGTCTCACCCTTCCGGTAGCCTCGGGAACACCAGTTCGAGGTCGAGGAGACCTCCTTCGTCAGGCCCTCGTCGAGAGGACGGGCGCCGTGTGCGACACGTTGGCGGGCCTGCGGGACGGCCTGCGCCGCTATGCGTCGGGCTTCGACGCCGCCGTGCTGGCGGCCGCCGATGCCGAGGTCGTCGTGGGCCTGGCGGCGGCCATCGAGGGGGTGGCCGCCACCCTCAAGGCCCTGGCCGGGGCCCGCCTGGCCCAGGGCGGGGGCTGGAAGGGAAGCGGTGCCCGTTCGGCCGCCCATCACCTCGCCCGCGCCACGGGCACCTCGCTTTCCCAGGCGGTGGAGGCCATCGAGACGGGCCGGCGCTTGGAACAGCTGCCGGTGGTGGCCGCCGCGGCGAGAGACGGTGCCCTGTCGGCCCAGCAGGCGTCGGCCCTCGTCGGGGCCGGGGCCGCCGATCCCGCGGCGGAGCGGCGGCTGGTGGAGGCGGCTCGGGGAACCTCCGGCCGAGCTGCAGGCGGAGTGCGCCCGGACCAGAGCCGCAGCGACCACTGACCCGGAGGCCCGGCGGGCCGCCATCCATCGCCGGCGCCGCCTGCGCTCCTACCTCGACCCCGAAGGGGCCTGGCACCTGCGGGTACGGGACAACCCCGAGGTGGGAGCGGTGGTCATGGCCGCCCTCGAGCCCATCCGCGACCGGCTGCTCCGCGTCGGGCGGAAGGCCGGCCGGCCCGAGCCGTTGGAGGCTTATGCTGCCGACGCCCTGGCCGAGCTGGCCGGGGGCGGGGAGAAGGTGGCGAAGCGATCGAACACCCGGGCCAAGGTCATCGTGCGCGTCGATCTTCCCGCCCTGCTCCGGGGCCGGCCCGTCGAGGGCGAGGTGTGTGAGGTGGCGGGGGTGGGGCCGGTGGCGGTGTCCGCGCTGCGGGAGCTGTTGGACACGGCCGATCCCTTCCTGGCCGCGGTGGTGACCAAGGGCGAGAAGGTGGTGGGTGTGGCCCACGTGGGGCGACGGCCCAGCGTCCACCAGCAGACGGCGCTGGAGTGGCTCTCGCCCGCCTGTGCCGTGCGGGGCTGTCCCAGCGTGTCGTTCCTCCAGATCGACCACCGCCTGGACTGGGCCCGCAGCCACCTCACCGTGGTGGACCTCCTCGACCGGCTCTGCCCCCACCACCACGACCTCAAGACGAGGGCCAACTGGGCCCTGGTGCCCGGCCACGGCAAGCGGGACTTCGTCCCGCCCGACGACCCCCGCCACCCGAGGAACGCGCACGGACCACCGGCGGCGTGAGGGTGCGGCCCCGACCGATGACTTCCTGCCCTGTCGGGCGTCGAAGATGTGACGGGCGCGAAGTCGCGCCCGCCAGGAGAGGAGAGGCACCCGGCCATGAGACCCCTCTTTGTCAACACCTTCCTGACCCTCGACGGGGTGATGCAGGCTCCGGGCGGCCCCGAGGAGGACCCGTCGGGCGGCTTCACCCACGGCGGCTGGTCGGTCGGCTACTGGGACGACCTCATGGGGCAGGTGATGGGCGAGGCCATGGGCGCGCCCTTCGACCTGCTCCTCGGGAGGAGGACCTACGAGATCTTCGCGGCCCACTGGCCGTCCGCGGGCGACGACGACCCGGCGGCCAACGCCCTGAACCGGGCCCGGAAGTACGTGGCCTCCACGACGCTCGACGCGGTGGAGTGGAGAAACTCCACGCTCCTCGCCGGCGACGTCGCCGATGCGGTGGCCCGGCTCAAGGAGGAGCCGGGCCCGGAGATTCAGGTCCACGGGAGCGGGCATCTGATCCAGACCCTGATCGGGCACGACCTCGTCGACCGGTACCGGCTGTGGATCTTCCCCGTCCTCCTCGGCACCGGCAAGCGCCTCTTCGCCCGGGGCACCGTCCCCGCCGGCCTGCGTCTGGTCGACAGCAGGACGTCGACCACCGGGGTGGTGATCGCGACCTACGAGCGCGGCGGCGAGATCGGCTACGGGTCGTTCGCCTTCGAGGAGCCCACCGAGGCGGAGGTCGAACGGCGACGGCGGCTCGCCAGTGAGTGACCGAGCTCAGGTCTCGGGGGTGCCGACGGCCCCGGTGCAGGCCGCGCCGGGCTCGGGGGCCTGCGAGCTCTGGCGGTAGCGGTCGACGAACGTCCGCAGGCGGCGGTCGCCGGCGGAGGGCAGCCGAAGCTGCGCACCCCAGGCCGAGGCGACCACGGGCGTGGGCAGGCCGGGGAACGGGCTCACCAGGACGTGGGTCTGGTCGGCGGCGAGATCCCGCAGGATGTCGACTTGGGAGGCCGCGAGGTCGGGTGAGTACGTGATCCAGACCGCGCCGTGCTCCATGGAGTGCACCGCGTTCTCGGGGGCCACCGGCTCCCGGTAGAAGCCGCAGTTCTGCCACATGGGTGCGTGTTCGCCGCCCACCGGCGGCGTCTGGGGATACTGCACGGGTCCGGCGACGTGGAGGTTGCTGAGGCCCTCGTAGGTCTGGACCTCGCTCATGTCCGGGAGCAGCGTGGTGGGGGCGGTGCCGCCGTCGGACTCCCCGGAGCCCCCGCACCCAGCGAGGGCGGAACACGCGATGGCGACCACCACAACGCCGGCGCCCACGCGGGGGCGCCGGTCGTCAGGTCGACTCGGCACCCTGGCCGGGAGTCCGGTTGCGAACCTCCACGAAGGCCAGGCGCAGGTTCGTGAGGGCTTCCTGCAGCGGGCGCTCCTCGGCACCCAGGCGGGAGCCCAGGCGCTCGACGATGCCGGCCAGGGCGTCGATGGCCAGCTGGGCCTCCTCGAGCTTCGGGGGCTGGGCCTCGAGGTGGAGGGCGGCCAGCTGGAAGAGGCCGATGCAGTGGTTGGTGACGACGAGGGCGGCGGGCGCCTCGAGGAGCTCCCGCTGCATGTCGGCCATGCGGGCGGCCATCTCCTCCTCGGTGGGCTCGCCTGCGGCACCGGGCGGGGGCCCGGCCGAGGACGAGGGGGCGGAGGAGGGCGCCGGCTCCTCGCGCCCCACCGGTCGTTCACCCGAGGGTGTCCAGATCGTGCTCATGTGCGCTACCCTAGGTCGACAATTGAAGAGGGGAAGCGGGGCCGCCTTCTGCCGGCAACGGACCGTCACGGCGCCCCCACCCGGCCACCTCGGTGCGCCGGGTCGGTCGACCGCCAGCGGGCGGACGTTGCTTCCCGACGTCCGCCTCTTTCGCGTAAGGAGTGATGCCGGATCGCCGCACCGGACGGCAACGACCCCAGGATCAACGACCGCATCCGCGCCCGGGAGGTGCGCCTCGTCGATGCCGACGGGCGCCAGCTCGGGATCAAGCCCCTGCAGGAGGCGCTGCGGATCGCCGAGGAAGTCGGGATGGACCTGGTCGAGGTGGCGCCCAACGCCGACCCGCCCGTGTGCCGGATCCTCAACTACGGAAACTGGAAGTACGAGGCCGCCAAGCGTGACCGGGAGTCCCGCCGGCGGGCGTCGACCAGCTCGATCAAGGAGATGAAGTACCGCCCCAAGATCGGCGGCGGCGACTTCGACACCAAGACCCGGAAGGTGGCCGAGTTCCTCGACCAGGGCCACAAGGTCAAGGTCACGATCATGTTCCGGGGCCGCGAGGTCGCCCATCCCGACCTGGGGATGCGCATCCTCGACCGGATCGCCGAGCAGCTGAGCCCGGGTGCCAAGGTCGAGGCCGCGCCGAAGCTCGACGGCCGCAACATGGTGATGGTGCTGGCGCCCGACAAGCGGGCCCGGGCGGCAGCGGCCAAGGCCGCCGCCGAGGAGGAGTCCTCGGCGCCCGAGAGCTCGACCTGAGAAGAGAGGAACCGAGATGCCGAAGATGAAGACCCACCGGGGAGCGGCCAAGCGCTTCAAGGTCACCGGTACGGGCAAGGTCCTCCGGCGCAAGGCGTTCCGCTCGCACCTCCTGGAGAAGAAGCCCTCCACCCGCACCCGACGGCTGGCCCGGGAGGCGGAGCTCACGGGGGGCGACAAGGCCCAGGCCAAGCGCCTCCTCGGTCTCTAGCTCCGCCCGCCCACCCGTCGTCCCGCCACGAAAGGAGCCCCATGGCCAGGGTCAAGCGCGCCGTCCACGGACGCAAGCACCACCGAGCGATCCTCGAGCAGGCCCGCGGCTACTACGGCAACAAGAGCCGCTCGTACAAGGCGGCCAACGAGCAGGTCATGCACTCGCTCCAGTACGCCTACCGCGACCGGCGGGCGCGCAAGGGCGACTTCCGCCAGCTCTGGATCCAGCGCATCAACGCCGGTGCCCGCCAGCACGGCATGAGCTACAGCCGCTTCATCGCCGGCCTCCGGCGCGCCGGGGTGGAGGTCGACCGCAAGATCCTGGCCGACCTGGCCGTCACCGACGACCGCGCCTTCGCCGCCCTCGTGAAGGTGGCCCAGGAGGCTCCTCCTCAGGCTTCGTGAGCGAGGCCGGGGCGCTTTCCGGCGAACGCGCGGGCCTGGCTCTCCGCAACCACCGGGTCCGCCGCCTCCGCCGCCTCGTCCGCTATCCGAGGGCCCGCCGCGCCGAGCGGGCCTTCGTCCTGGAGGGCGCCCACCTCGTCGAGGCGGCGGTAGCCGCCGCGGTGCCCCTCGAGGGGATCTACGTGGCGCCGGGAGGCGAGGGCCCTCTCGTCGAGCGGGCCCGGGCCGCGGGCCTGCCGGTGCACCTGCTGGCGCCCGGTGTCCTCGAGCGGGTGGCCGACGCGGTCACTCCCCAGCGCCTGCTGGCGGTGGCGCCGATCCCGGAGACGCCCCTGGCCGAGCTGCGCGGCGCCACCCTGGTAGTCGTCTCCGTCGGCCTGCAGGACCCCGGCAACCTGGGCACGGTGATCCGGAGCGCGTCGGCGGCGGGGGCAGCAGGGGTAATCTGCTGCGACGGCACCGTCGATCCCTTCGGCCCGAAGTGCGTGCGGGCTTCGGCGGGTGCGCTGTTCCACGTGCGCTTGGTGGCCGGGCGACCGGCGGTGGAGGTGCTGGACGAGTTGGGCTCCTGGGGAGTGCGTCGCCTCGGGGCGCGCGCCCGGGAGGGCGTCCCGTACCACCGCACCGACCTCCGGAGCCCCACCGCCTTCGTGCTCGGCAACGAGTCCCACGGCCTGCCGCCCGAGGTGGCGGCCGTCGTCGACGGGTTCGTCACCATCCCCATGACCTCGGCCGTCGAGTCGCTCAACGTGGCCGCCGCCGCCTCGGTGCTGTGCTTCGAGGCCGCCCGCCAGCGGAGCCCGGGGCCAGGATGCCAGCCTGCGGGGCCGAGCTCACAGTGATCGACATCGACCTCCTCCCCGACGCCGTCTTCCACCTGGACGCCGGCCGCCGCGTCCAGGCCGCGAATGCGGCTGCCGCCGCCCTCACCGGGCACCCGGTGGCCGACCTGGTGGGGCGGTCCCCCGATGAGCTGCTGAACTGCCGGACCAGCGAAGGCCGGCTCCTGCTGGGGAACGGCTGGCACCCGTCGGCCCGGCTGCGGACGGTGCGCGGGGTCCCCGAGCACGAGGTGCGGCTCCGCACCGCGTCCGGTGGCGAGGTCGCGGCGATGGTGACGGGCACCTACCAGCGTGACGGCGAGGGTCAGCTGACCGGCGCCGTCTTCGTCGCCCGCGACGCGGCCCGCCGTCCCCCCGGTCCGGCCCAGGGCATCGAGGTCGTCTCCACCGTGAGCCACGAGCTGCGCTCGCCGCTCACCTCGGTCCGGGGGTACACCAGCCTCCTCCTGAACCGGTGGGACCGCCTGGCCGACGACCAGAAGCGGGCCATGCTCGAGCAGGTCAACCACGACGCCGGCCGCGTGACCCGCCTGGTGACCGAGCTCCTCGACATCAGCCGCCTCGAGAGCGGGCGCCTCGTGCTGCGCCGCCAGCTCGTGGACATCCCCGCCCTCGCGGTGGGCGTGGTCGAGAAGGTGCGCATGATGGAGCCCGAGCTGAGCGCGGAGGTCGTCTTCCCCCCCAACTTCCCGGCCGTCTACGCCGACCCCGACAAGGTCGAGCAGGTCCTCACCAACCTTGTCGAGAACGCGGCCAAGTACGGGAGCCCGAGGGGCATGCGCATCGTGGGCGAGGCGGGCGAGGCCGCGGTGACCGTCGCCGTCGAGGACCGGGGGCAGGGCATTCCCGAGGTCGACCTCCGGCGCGTCTTCAGCAAGTTCTTCCGGCGGGCCGAGACCCGGCCCACCGGCTCCGGGTTGGGACTGTGGATCAGCCGGGGCCTGGTGGAGGCCCACGGCGGCCGCCTGGTGGTCGAGTCCGAGGTGGGGCGGGGCTCGATCTTCCGGTTCACGCTGCCCGCGGGCGTGCCCGAGGAGCTGATCCCCTGACCACCCCGGGCATCTCCGCCTCCTCGGTGGACGAGGTCGAGACCCAGGCCCGGGCCCGGG
>DASZOE010000348.1:0-4344 GCA_035550945.1 Acidimicrobiales bacterium | reverse complement strand
GGCGTCGTTGGCCCGGCCCTTCTCGGGCGGCGCCGCGACCCGGACCTTCAGGGCGGTGCCGTGCCGGCCCACGACCGCGGTGCGACCTGCGCCCGGCTGCACGTGCACGTTGAGCACGACTCCGCCGTCTTCGGTCGTCCGGTACAGCTCTTCGACGTCCATCTCGACCCGTATGGTAGGGCCCATGCCCTTCGGACCCGTCGATCCGGCGGTGGACTTCGTCGCCCTCGAGGAGGGCGTCTTGTCCCGCTGGCGGGCGACGGGCCTGGCCGCGGCCGTCGGCCGCAAGCGGGCCGGCGGCATGCCCTGGATCTTCTACGAGGGCCCGCCGACCGCCAACGGGCGGCCCGGGCTGCACCACGTCTGGGCCCGGGCGTTCAAGGACCTCTTCCCCCGGTTCCGCACGATGACCGGCCACGACGTCCCCCGCAAGGGCGGGTGGGACTGCCACGGCCTCCCAGTGGAGATCGAGGTCGAGAAGGAGCTCGGCCTCACCGGCAAGGGCCAGATCGAGGAGTACGGCATCGACCGCTTCAACGAGCGCTGCCGGGAGTCGGTGCGCCGCTACGTCGAGGACTGGGCCGCCCTCACCGAGCGGGCGGGCGTCTGGATCGACACCGAGGACGCCTACTGGACGATGTCGAACGACTACGTGGAGTCGGTGTGGTGGCTGGTCCGCCGGCTCTTCGACGACGGGCTGCTCTACGAGGGCCACCGGGTCACGCCCTACTGCCCCCGCTGCGGCACCGCCCTCTCCTCCCACGAGCTGGGCCAGCCCGGCGCCTACCGAGACGTCACCGAGACGTCGGCCTACGTGCGGTTCCCGCTGGGCGACGCAGACGCCGACCTGGTGGTCTGGACGACGACGCCCTGGACGCTCATCTCCAACGTCGCCGCCGCCGTCGGGCCCGACCTGGCCTATGTCCAGGTGGCCGACCCCGGCGGGGGCCGCGACCTGGTGGTCGCCGAGGCCCGCCTCGCCGCCGTGGCCGGCGAGGGCGCCGTGGTCAAGGACCGGGTGTCGGGCACCGACCTCGTCGGGCGCCGCTACCGGCGGCCGTTCGACCTCCTGCCCGTCGACGACCGGGGGGCGCGGGTCGTCACCGCCGGCTTCGTCGCCACCGACGAGGGCACGGGCATCGTCCACCTGGCCCCGGCGTTCGGCGCCGACGACATGGAGGCGGCGCGGGAGTGGCTCCTCCCAGTGCTGAACCCGGTCGACGCCGCGGGCACGTTCGACGGGACGACCGGGCCCTGGGCCGGGCGGCGGGTGAAGGAGGCCGACGACGACATCGTCGCCGACCTCGACGCCCGGGGGCTGCTCGTCCGGTCGGAGCCCTATCTGCACGCCTATCCCCACTGCTGGCGCTGCGGCACCGCCCTCATCTACTGGGCCAAGACGTCGTGGTTCGTGCGCACCTCGGAACGGCGGGCCGACCTGCTGCGGGAGAACGAGCGGGTCGACTGGCACCCCGAGCACATCAAGCACGGGCGCTTCGGCGACTGGCTGGAGAACAACGTCGACTGGGCCCTCTCCCGAGACCGCTACTGGGGCACGCCTCTGCCCATCTGGCGCTGCCCCGAGGGCCACGACACGTGCGTCGGATCGGTGGCCGAGCTGGCCCGGCTGGCCCAGTCCTCGGCAACTGGGCCGAACCTCGACACTCTCGACCTCCACCGGCCCGCGGTCGACGAGGTGACGTTCCCGTGCCCGGTCGACGGCTGCGGCGCCCCCGCCCGGCGCCTCTCGCCGGTCCTCGACGCCTGGTTCGACTCGGGGGCCATGCCCTCGAGCCAGCACCACTTCCCCTTCGAGGAGGCGGCAGACGGGCGGGACGCGGCGCAGCCGCCGCATTTCCCCGCCGACTTCATCTGCGAGGCCATCGACCAGACCCGGGGCTGGTTCTACTCCCTGCTCGCGGTCAACACCTTGGTGTTCGGCAGCACCCCGTACCGCAACGTCGTCTGCCTGGCCCACATCGTCGACGCCGAGGGCCAGAAGATGTCCAAGAGCCGGGGCAACGTCATCGACCCGTGGGACGTGATCGGCACCTTCGGGGCCGACGCCCTCCGCTGGTACTTCTTCTCCGCGGGCTCACCGTGGACCAGCCGCCGGGTTTCCGAGGAGGGCATCCGCGAGTCGACCCGCCGGACCCTCGTCACGCTGTGGAACGTCTTCTCGTTCTTCGCCACCTACGCCGACATCGACGGGTGGTCGCCCGACGCCGGGCCTCTTCCCGCCCCGGCCCACGTCCTCGACCGCTGGGTGCGGGGCCGCCTGGCGGCCACGGTGTCCACCGTCACCGAGGGGCTGTCCCGCTTCGACGCCCTGGGCGCGGCGAGCGCCCTCGACGGCTTCGTCGACGACCTCTCCAACTGGTACGTGCGCCGCTCCCGGCCCCGCTTCTGGGCCGCCACCGGCGCCGACCCCGCGGCCCACGCCACCCTCCACCACTGCCTCGTGGTCACCGCCCAGCTCCTGGCGCCGTTCTGCCCCTTCCTCGGCGACGAGCTGTACGTCCGCCTCACCGGCGAGGAGTCCGTGCACCTGGCCGACTGGCCCATGCCGGAGCCGGCCGCAGCCGACGACGGGGCCGAGGAGATGGAGGCGGCCCGCCGGCTCGTCGGCCTGGGGCGGACGGCCCGGGCCGAGGCCCGGATGCGGGTACGTCAGCCCCTGCGCCGGGCCCTTCTCCTGCACCCCGGCGTCGCCCTCTCGGAGGAGGTCCGGGCCGAGGTCGCCGACGAGCTCAACGTCAAGACCATCGAGGACGTCACCTCCCTGGCCGAGCTGATGACCTGGCGGGTGGTCCCGAACTTCCGGGCCCTGGGACCCCGCCTCGGGCCGCGGGTCAACGCCGTGAAGGCCGCCCTTGCCGACGCCGACGGCTCCGAGGTGCGGGGCGCGCTCGAGTCCCAGGGATGGGTGGAGGTGGCCGGCGAGCGCCTGGGCCCCGACGACCTCGAGATCCGGGCCGACCGGCACGAGGAGCTGGCCCTCGCCCAGGACGGAGGGTGGGCGGTCGCCCTCGACCTGGAGCTCGACGACGGCCTCCAGCGCGAGGGGACGGCCCGCGAGATCATCCGCGCCGTCAACGACCTCCGCAAGCGTCTCGGCCTCGCCCTCACCGACCGGATCCGCCTCCACGTCCGCCGGGCCGGGCCCCGGGTCCGGGACGCCCTGGAGGCGCACCGGAACTGGATCGCGGCCGAGGTCCTGGCCACCGAGGTCGCCGTGGCCGACGGACCCGGCGACGGGCCGGTCCACGAGGTGGAGATCGACGGCGAGGTTCTGGCCGTCGAGCTGAGGGTCGACGCCGGGGCCTGAACGCGCGGCGTCCGGGAGGCCGGAAGCTCAGCGCTTGCGGGCGGCCTTCTTGGTCGCGCCGGCGGCCTTGGCGGACTTCTTGGCCGCGACCGTCTTCTTGGCCGTGACGGTCTTCTTGGCGCCCGCCTTCTTGGCCCCCGCCGTCTTCCTGGCCGTCGTCGCCTTGGCGGCCCGCGTCGCCGGTGCCGCGGCCTCGGCCGTCTCCGGGCCGGCAGGGGCGGTGACCGCGCCCCGCTTGACCCCGGCCCGCTTGGTCGGGATCGGGGGCACCTCGGCGGCCTTCCTGGTCCGCGCCTTCTTGGCCGGCTCGGGCGGGACGGCGGCCTTGGCCGCCCGGCTCCTCTTGGCCGCCCGGCCCCCGGCCTTCTTGGCCGCCGGTGCGGTCGCGGCCCGAGCGCGGCCCCGGCCCCGGGCGGGCGTGGGCTCCGGCGGCGGCACGACCAGCGGCTCGGCCGGCATGGGGCCGGTCTCCTCGAGGATCCGGTCGATGCGGTTCAAGACCATGGCCCGGCGGGCGCCCGACTGCTCCCGCTCCCGGACCTGCTGGAGCTCCCCGGGGCTGAGATCGGACAGGCGCCCGAGGATGTCGAGGGCGCGCAGGGAGTCGTAGTCGGGGATCGGGAACTCGCCGGTGGGCGCCCTCGGCGCGGCGGGCACCGGGCCGGGGCCCCCGGCCGCGACAGGCTCGGACTCGACCTCGACCTCGACTTCCTCCTCCCACGTCTCCTCGTCGACCTCCCAGACCTCGGGGGAACGGGACTGCATCTCGTCGTCGATGCGGCTCATGATCATGAACCGCTTCTTGCCCGACTCCTCGCGGCGGCGGACGGCCGCGAGCTGCTCGTCGTCGAGCTCGGCCAGCATGGGCAGGATCTCGGTGGCGCGGAGCCGGTCGTAGTTGTGGATCGGGAAGCCGTCGTCGGTGGCCACCGCCTCTTCGACGGCCGCCTGGTCGAGCTGCTCGGTGCGGTCGCCCACGCCGGCGTCGGCAGCCGCAGCCGCTCCCGACCGGGCGC
>DASZOE010000347.1:0-7969 GCA_035550945.1 Acidimicrobiales bacterium | reverse complement strand
GGCGCCGACCTGCGGCCGGCGTTGCCCGACGTCGGGTGACCGGGCGGGGAGACGGCGAGGTCGGCGACGAACCGGACCCTCGGTGGTCGGTGGTGCTGGCCCCTGTCGGCGTGTCTGCCGCGGCACATAGGGTCTTGTCCGCGAAGTCCACCGACCCCAGGAGGGAACCATGGCCGACCGCAGCGGGAGCGCCGTCTGGCAGGGCGATCTGTTCGAGGGGAGCGGCACCGTCACTGCGGTGACGACCGGGCTCTTCACCGACGCTCCGGTGTCGTGGGCCGCCCGCACCGAAGAGGAGGCGGGCGGCAAGACGAGCCCCGAGGAGCTCATCGCCGCCGCCCACGCCGCCTGCTTCTGCATGGCTCTCTCCAACGAGCTCAGCTCCCGGGGGCACGTGCCCGCCCGGCTCGAGGCTCGGGCCACATGCACCTTCCGGCCCGGCGACGGCGTCACCACCATGGTCATCGACGTCACCGCCGAGGTGCCGGACACCGACGAGGCCGGCTTCCGCGAGGGCCTGGACGCGGCTGAGCAGTCCTGCCCCGTGTCCAACGCCCTGCGGGGCAACGTCGACATCCAGGTGAACGGCCGCCTGGCCTGAGGCTCGCAGGGCCGGCGGGCTACGCCGGTGGGTCCAGGCCGATACGGGGGAGGACGAAGGCCAGCTCGGCCCGCATGTGGGCCACCCGCACGTCGACGACCATCGACCCGTGGCCGGCGTCGAAGCGGATCACCTCGACCTCTCCGCCCCGGCCCTGGATCGCGTCCACGTAGTTGAGGACCTGGCGGATGGGGCATCGGCTGTCGTTGTCGCCGGCGATGACCAGGACCGGCGTCCGGGTCCGGTCGACGTAGGTGAGCGGTGAGCGCTCGCGGTAGAGGTCGCCGACCTCGTCGGGGCTGCCGCCGAACAGCGAGCGGTCGAAGGCCTGCAGGCTCGGCGCCTCGTCGCGGTAAGGGGTGAGGTAGTCCCCGACCGGCACCGCGGCCACGGCCGCGGCCCACCGATCGGGGTGCAGACCGATGGCGAGGAGGGAGATGTAGCCGCCCCAGGACGCGCCGCTGATCGCCGCCCGATCGGGGTCCGCCACCCCCTCGGCCACGAGGGCGTCCAGGCCGGCGACCACGTCGGCCACCTCCGGGAAGCCTGGGTTGCCCACCAGTGCGTCCCGGAAGGCCACGCCGTAGCCGGTGGAGCCCCGGTAGTTCACCATGGCGACCGCTGCGCCGTGGTCCACCCAGGCCTGGACGTCGGGCAGGAAGGAGTCGGTGTAGGCCCAGGTGGGCCCGCCGTGGACGAGCATGACGACAGGATGGGGCCCGTCGCCCTTGGGCGTGGCGACGAAGCCGTGGACCCGCTGGCCGTCGGGGTTGGTGAACTCCCAGGACCGGAAGGGTCGACCCTTGGGCGCGCGGGCGCCGGGGGGAGCGCAGACCTCGTGCCAGCGCGCCGACCGCACCGCGGGCGGCGTGGCGCCGTTGGCGATGCGGAACCACACCTCGCCGTCGGGGCGGACGCCGGCGCCGGAGATGGTGCCGGGGGCGTGGGCGAGGGGCAGGAGGATCTCGGTGCCCAGGTGGTAGCGGTAGAGCTGGTTGCGGCCGTCGTGGTCGTGGCGGAGGAGCAGGGCGTCGGCCTTCGGCCACCAGTCGACGACGCGCACGTCGCCGGGGACCTCGAGGGCGAGGTCGCGGCGGGCCCCGGTGGCCAGGTCCCAGATCGCGGGCCGCTCGACGCCCTCCCGCTCGTGGACCAGGGCCAGCCGGGCGTCGCCGGCCACGGGTGACCAGCGGGCCGCGGAGAGCCCGAGCCCCGCCCCGTCCCACTGCTCGGCCACCACCGCTCCCGTCCTGCTGTCGACGACCCGCACCGCCGGGTGAATGGTGTCACCGTGCTCGGCGTGCTCGAGGGCGAGCAGGGCGCCGTCGCGCGACAGCCCGGCCACCTCCACCATCTCCTCGTGGCGGTGCAGCACGCGGGACTCGCCTCCTCGGGCCACGTGCACGGCGAAGCCCTGTTCGGTGGCCGTGCCCACCGCCACCACCTCGTCGCCGATGGCCAGGCCCGCGCCCCACGCGTCCTCGAGCCCCGGAAGGAGCGGCTGGCGGCCGGCTGCGGGCCCGGACGCAGTGGACGCCCCCGCGAACGGCTCCACGAGCCAGTGGCCGACCTCGTCTCCGGTGACGTCGTGGAACCACACCACCCCGGTGCCGTCGGGCGTACACGCGCCGAAGCTCACGCCGATGGGCTCGTCGGTGACCTGGCGGCGGGTGTCGGCGCCGCGGTCCCAGGCGTAGAGCTGCCACGTGCCGCTCTCGTTCGACGCGTAGGCGAGGCGGTCGGGCACGTCTCGGGCCCAGTGCGGGAACCCGATGGTGGGGGCCCGGAAGCGCTGCTCCCAGGCGGGGGCCTCTTCGGCGCCGGCGTCGGTCACCCTTCGACGACCAGGTTCACCAGCTTGGGGGGCCGGGCGACGACCCGCGCCGGCGTGCGTCCGTCGAGGGCGGCCCGTACCCGCTCGGACTCCAGGGCCAGGCGCTCCATCTCCGCCTCCCCGACGTCGGCCGGCACCTCGATGCGGTCGCGCACCTTGCCGTTGATCTGCACGACCATGGTCTCGGTGGTCGTAGCGACCAGCGCGGGATCGGCCTGGGGCCAGGGCTGGGCGTGGACGCGGGCATCGTCGCCGTGGCGGCGCTCCCACAGCTCGGCGGTGATGTGCGGCGTCATGGGCGCCATGAGCGACAGGAGCGTGTCGATGGCGAAGTCGAGGTCCTCGCCGGCGGCGCCGGCGGCCACCGCCTTGTACAGGAGGTTGGTGAACTCCATGCAGGCGGCCACCGCGGTGTTGTAGGACCAACGGTCGTAGTCGTCGCTCACCCGGGCCACGAGGCGGTGGGTGGCCTGGCGCAGGTCGCGGCCGCCGTCCCCGGTGCCGGCGGGCACCTCGCCCGTGGACAGCCGCCACACCCGGGCCAGGAACCGGGCGCATCCGTCGATGACCTCGTCGGTCTGCTCGGTCCAGTCGACGTCGTCTGCGGGGGGGCCCACGAACAGGTGGAAGAGACGGAGGGCGTCGGCGCCGACGGTGTCGAAGTAGTCGGCGGGGTCGACGAGGTTGCCCTTCGACTTGGACATCTTGGTGCCGCCCATGCGGATCATGCCCTGGGTGAACAGCCGGGAGAACGGCTCCCGGAGGTCCTTGGGTGCGACGCCCAGGTCGGACAGGGCCTTGGTGAAGAACCGGGCGTACATCAGGTGGAGGATGGCGTGCTCGATCCCACCGATGTACTGGTCGACGGGGAGCCACCGGGCGGCCATGGCCGGATCGAACGGGACCTCGCGGTTCCACGGGTCGGTGAAGCGCAGGAAGTACCAGGACGAGTCGACGAAGGTGTCCATGGTGTCCGTCTCGCGCGTCGCCGGCTGGCCGCACGTGGGGCACGCGGAGGCCAGGAAGCCCTCGTGGAACTTCAGGGGCGACTCGCCCGTGGGCCGGAACTCGACGTCGTCGGGCGCGAGCACCGGCAGCTGGTCTTCGGGCACGGGGACGGCCCCGTGCTCGCCGCAGTACACGATGGGGATGGGACAGCCCCAGAACCGCTGGCGGGACAGCAGCCAGTCGCGCAGGCGGTAGTTGACCGTGCGCCGGCCCAGGCCCTTCTCCTCCAGCCACTCGGTGGCGCGGGCCACAGCCTCGTCCTTGTGCAGGCCGTCGAGCCACTGGCTGTTGACGGCCGGGCCGTCGCCCGTGTAGGCCTCGCCCTCCCAGCCCTCGGGGGGCTGAACGGTGCGGATGATCGGCAGGTCGTATGCCTTGGCGAAGTCCCAGTCGCGCTGGTCCTCGCCGGGGACGGCCATGATCGCCCCCGTCCCGTAGCCCATGAGCACGTAGTCGGCCAGGTACACGGGAACGGGCTCGCCGTTGAAGGGGTTGCGCACGTGGGCGCCGGTGAAGACGCCACGCTTCTCGAGGGGTCCCTCGGCCGACTGGCGCTCGACCTCGGTCTCGGTGCGGACCCGGGCCACGAAGGCGTCCACCGCCTCGCGCCGCTCGTCGGTGGTGAGCTCGGGGACGATCGGGTGCTCCGGGGCCACGACCGCGTAGGTCATGCCGAAGGAGGTGTCGGGGCGGGTCGTGAAGACCCGCAGGGCCAGGTCGGGCCGGCCCTCGACGGGCAGGTCGAACTCGGCACCCTCGGAGCGCCCGATCCAGTTGCGCTGCATGACCTTCACCCGCTCCGGCCAGTCGAGCTCGTCGAGGTCGTCGAGCAGCTGGTCGGCGTAGGCCGTGATGCGGAAGAACCACTGCTCCAGGTCGCGCTTGGTGACGACGTCGCCCGAGCGATCGCAGGTGCCGTCGGCGAGCACCTGCTCGTTGGCGAGGACCGTCTGGCACCCGGGGCACCAGTTGACGGCGGCCCGGTCGCGGTAGGCAAGACCGGCCTCCAGCAGGCGCAGGAAGATCCACTGCGTCCACCGGATGTACTCGGGATCGTGGCTGCGTACCTCCCGACGCCAGTCGTACATCGCGCCGAGCCGTTCGATCGACGCCTTCAGCTGGGCGATGCGGCCGTCCGTGAACGGGCGGGGGTGCGCTCCGGTCTTGATGGCCGCGTTCTCGGCCGGCAGCCCGAAGGAGTCGAAGCCCATGGGCGAGAGGACGGCGTGCCCGGCCATCGTGCGCTGGCGGACGATCAGGTCGCCGAACGTGTAGTTGCGGACGTGCCCCTGGTGGGCCGACCCGCTCGGGTACGGGTACATGCAGAGGCAGTAGAAGGGGGGCCGCGGGTCGTCGTTGTCGACCTCGTAGGCGCCCTCCTCCCGCCAGCGGGCCTGCCACTTCCGCTCGATCGCCTGGGCGTCGTACCCCTCGGCCATGGCCGCATGCTACCGGCGGCCGGCTGTCTTTCCGTCTGGGTATTCCTGGGAACGGACGTTCGACCTGGCGGGGCGACGAAGCCCGAAGGGCGATGGTGTGGCTGGTAATGTGACCGCCGACGGGCCTGTAGCTCAGCCTGGTAGAGCGCCTGCATGGCATGCAGGAAGTCAGGGGTTCAAGTCCCCTCAGGTCCACTCGTCCGACCGGGACGCCTTCATGCTGGCCCGGTTGGTAGCCGGCTCGTTCCACACATCCCGAGACGGGCGGTACCGTCGCGGCGTGCTCGAGGGCGGCGAGTGTGACATGGGGTCGGCGAGGGGCATCCCCCTCCGGTGAACGTCGGCTCCGTCCTCGTCACCGTGGTGTACGCCGGGCTCCTGGCGTGGGGGGTCGGCGTCGCCGTCCGCCAGATCTGGCAGGGCTACCGGCGGCCCGGGGAGCTGTTGAACCCACTCTTCGCCAACCGCTGGGCCATCCGGCTCTTCACCTTGCACATCGTCGTGGTGTCGGCCGACCTCTTCGTCATCGGCCCGCTGGCCGTGGCCAACAAGAGCACCCTCTGGTACTGGGGAGGGCGCATCGCCCTCCTCTCGTCCTCCCTGCCCCTCGCCGCCTACCTCAACCGCAACGCCCAGTCCTTCGGCAAGCTCATCGGGCGCTGGGTCGTCTTCCGCAACTTCTTCGAGTACGCCGCCCACGTGGTCGTGGCCGCCCTCCCGGTGAGCTGGTTCCGCTACTACCTGCTCCTGTGGTGGCTCGTGGCGTACCGGTACCTCGACGTGGGGCCCCGCCGCCTTCTGCAGCGGCTCTACGACTCGCCGGAGAAGCGGGAGAGGCGCCCGTGGGCGCCGCTGCTGAACTGGGCGGTGATCGTCTCCCTCTACGGGCTGACCCTCCTGGCCGTCGTCCACCGCGAGATCCTCTTCGCCGACGTGCCCGGTGACGAGGTGCCGCTCCATGTGCCCGAGAGCTTCGAGATCGGCGTCGTGGTGGGGCTCAACCTGGCGCTGGTCCTCGTCACGTGGGCGCTGACCAGCAAGTACACCCGGTCCCTGCTGGACGAGGACACCGAGGCCCGGGCCGTGCCCGCCGCCGGGCCCCTGGCCTCGCACTAGTGCAGGCGTCGTTCCGCCGGGAGCGCGACGTGATCAGCCGGGGCCGGAGCGGGCCCAGGGGTGGAACCCGTTCTTCACCGACTTCATGGCGTCCCCCAACTGGGGGTAGTGGCGGGCCAGCACCGTGACCATGGTGTTGTCCTCGACCCACTGCAGGCCCGCCTTCGTGTACACCTCCGGACGGTAGTCGCGGGTGAAGAACCGGTCGCTGTTCAGGCGCCGTGACGCCATGAGCACGAAGATGCGGAAAGCGGTGTCGCTGAAGGCGAAGCCCTTGGGCCGGCGCTCGGCGTACATCCCCGGCACGAGGTCGAGCTTCTCGATGTCGCCGCCGTAGACCCGGCTCAGCTCCTCGGCCCAGACAGGGTTGTCGGTGAGCGACTCGAAGTCGGCCGCCGGCTTCAGGTGGAGGAGGCGGCGGAACTCGTTGTACCGGGGCACGCCCAGCTCCCGGGAGCGGACGATGTCGAGGGAAGCCATGTCCATGAGCTGGCCGTCGGGACGGACGAACTCCTGCAGGAACCGGGGGAAGTTGTGGAGGCACACGACGCCCGGGTGGAGGCGGCCGAAGGAGTAGAACGCGTCGGTCATGGAGATCCGCTCCAGCGCCTCGAGGGCGCCCGGCCCGGAGAGGCTGCGCAGCGTGGCGTCCTCGAGCAGGTGGTCGTCGGTGGCCGAGCGCAGCGGATACTCGTCGGGCAGCAGAGGGTGCATGCGGTAGACCGCCACGAACTCCTCGGTGAGGCAGTAGGGGACGCCGTAGTGCTGGGTCTGCGACCCGGGGATGCCGCTTATGACCTCGCTCTTGCTGATGCGCCCGAACCGCTTGTGGATGCGCTCGCCGGCGAGGCCCCACCAGTTGGTGCGCAGCGCCAGCACCGTCGTGGGGTGGCTGATCACGGCCGGCGTCCATTCGACGGTGTGGATCTTGGCGACCAGGGCGGCGTTCACGAGCCGGGCCCACTCGAACAGCTGGTCGTCGGTCGACGTGGGGTAAGCCGACTTGAGGTGATCGCAGATCGCGTTGTGCTCGAGCGTGAAGAGCGTGTGGAGCATGGCCAGCCCGAGCCAGAAGCCGGGGACGCGGGCCGGGTCCAGGTCGGGGTCGGTCGGATAGGGGATGAGGCCCGCGGCGGTGACGTGCAGCTTGCCGTCGACGCCGGTGCGCACGATGGACCGGAGCTTCTTCGAGCTCCCGTAGATGCTCGACAGATCCCACCAGTGCGTCTCGGTGTTGGTGTAGGTGGGCGGGAGGTCGCTCGAGCCCGGCGGGCGAGTGGGGTCGGGCCGGGTCCGCATCACCTGCATGGGCTTGGCCGGCCAGGGGTCGTCGGGCTCGAGGGGGATCTCGATCGGGTTCTCCGTGGGGCTCTTCCCGTGGCTGAACCAGTCGCGGATCATGAACTGAAGCCACGCCGACACCAGCGCGTTCACCGTCGTCGCCGGCTGAAACGGCTCCCGGGTGAGAAGCTCCCGGCTCACGGTCCGCGGGCTGGGTCGCAGCAGCGCCGGCTGTGGCTCCGGCCAGGTGCGCTCGATCGGCACATTGCGACCGAAGCGCGACCCGGCCATGCCCATGGCCGGCTGGTCGAGGTCGTTGTGGGTGCCGTCGGCCGTACGGACGGTTCGGTAGCGCGGCTCGGGTGGCGAGACAGGCGGCGTGTCGACCGCGGGCTCGTGGGTCGTGTCGTAGAGGTTCTCGCGTCGCAGGACGTTCCGCACGCCGATCAGGATCAGGAGCCCGAGCGGCTTCGGAACGCGGTGCCAGCCGAACCTGCGGTCGGCGAGCTCCGCCAGCCGGTCGTAGACGCGCCCGAAGAGGGAACTCATGCGCCAGCGCCGACGAGTTGGGCTATGCCCCGCTCGGAGAGCGCGGCGATCGTCTTCGAGGGATTGGCGCCCAAAGCGCTCGGGACGATCGAGCCGTCGAGCACCAGCAGGCTGTCCTCGTAGCCATGGACCCGGCCGTAC
>DASZOE010000346.1:0-9474 GCA_035550945.1 Acidimicrobiales bacterium | reverse complement strand
GGGCGGCCGTGACCGAGAACGCCACGAGCAGGATCTGCCAGGCGCCGAGGGCGGCGAGGAAGAGGAAGGGTATGAAGCCGACGAGCTCGACGGTGGCGGTGCCCCGCTCGTCCCGCGTCGGGCGAGCCCTCACCCGACGCGGTCCTCCCGAACGGTGCCGGCGCTGGCCGACATCGAGAAGCGAGTGTCGTAGCCGGGGACGACGGCGGGCACCCGCAGGGTGACCTCCACCCGGTAATCGCCCACGGCGACCCGCATCCCGTCGCGCCAGGGGCTGGGCAGGTCGCCGCTGACCGTCGGCACGACGGCGCCCACCTCGCCGACCGCCAGCCGGCGCGCCCCCTCACGAGCAGCGTGGCCGGCCAGGACGTACGTGTAGCCGGTGACGACGACCTGCCAGAGGAAGAGGGCGACGACCATCAGGACGAAGGTCACTCCCACTGTCTCCGCCGTGACCTGACCGGCGTCTCCCCGCCGACCGAAACGTGCCGCCCGCCGTGGGGTCACCAGGCCGAGCTCCAGCGCCAGCTCGCGGATCGCCCGGCGTACCGGACCGTCCGGGAGCCGATCGGGTACGCCGGTGTTGGTGGCCGCCTCCAACTGGCCGAGGCCGTCGGGCACCGGTGTCCGGCCCAAGGGGGCGGCGACGACGCGGCGGACGAGGTCGGGCTGCACCTCCCTCTCCCTGCTCGACCGGTTGACGACCAGGGTGACGTCCTCCGGCTTGCGGATCTGCAGGCGGGCCCAGAGGGCCAGCAGACGGTTGGCCGCCCGCAGGGCGGCGACGTCGGGGGTGGTGAGGACGACCGTCCGGTCCGCGACCTCCGCGGCCACCGCGCCGGCCTCGGTCATCACCGCCCCGCAGTCGACGACGACCAGGTCGAAGCGGGACTTGATGGCGGCGAGGATCCTCCGGGCCGCGGGACCGACGACCTCCTCGGACCGCTCGCCCTCCCGGGGGGCGAGGAGCACCCGCAACCCCGAGGGATGGACGTAGAGGCTCTCCTCGAGCGACCGGTCCGACAGGTCGTCGGCGACCTCCACCAGGTCGAGCACGCTGCGCTGGTGGTGGTTGACGTTCAGCAGACCGCCGACGTCGCCGCTCTGCAGGTCGAGATCGACGAGGCACACCGAACGGTGGGGCGACGACCGCACCGCCTCGCACGCCAGGTGCACGGCGAGGGTGGTGGTGCCCACGCCGCCCTTCGCTCCGGCGAAAGCGACGAGCACGCTGCCGACGGCGTCGCTGGGCTCCACGAGATCGCCGGCGACCCGGTGGCGTACGGCGCGTGACCACGACGACGCACTGGTGGCCGCGGTCTGGAACTCCTCGAACGACAGCGGGGTGGTGACCACGTCGCGGACACCGCACTGCAGCGCGGCCCGGAGCACCTCAGGGGTGCTGTCGCGCACGATGAGCACGATGCCCACGTGGGGCACCCGAAGGGCGACCTCGCGGGCGAGATCCATCGCCGGCAGGGGACCGAGCTCCTCGTGCAGGACGACCACGTCGGGATCCAGAGCGCCGAGCGCGTCGATGACCTCCGATCCGGAGGTGGCGCTGCCGGCGACGGTGAGCTCGGCGCTCTCCTCGGTGAGAGCCGCCACCTCGTCGGCCAACCGCCCGTCGGCGACCCCGACCAACAGCCGATACGTCATCTCATCCGCCCGTTCTCGTGCTCACGGCCCCAGCTCGAACACCCGGTCGCGCTCTGGGATGTTCTGGGCGTCGCCGGGCGAGAGAAGGCCGAGCCGCACGGTGGTCCCGAAGCTCTCGGCGTAGGTGACGACCAGGCTCTCGGCGGGTGACAGCGCGAAAGTGACGGGCACCACGTCGCCTTCGGCGAACCCTGCGGCGGTCTCCTCCCGGCGGGCCGTCGGGACGCCCACGTCGATGACCCGGGCGGCCTGGACGATGACCTCGGAGCGGGGTGCGCTGTTCTGGGCCGCGGGAAAGGTGGCCAGGATGTCCACGAGGCTCCCGGGTCGCACCTTGCCGGCCACCCCGGTCTCGGCGTCGACCAGGATGGCCACCTCGCGCTGCCCGGGCCGGAGTGCGGGGCGGGGCACGACCGAGCCTCTTTGCAGGTAGGACCCCCGGACCAGGTCGGCGGCGGCGACCTGGCCGACGACCTCCCCCACATTGCGAAGGGCGCTCGGCGGAAGCCAACGCTCGGGCACCTCCACGACCTTCACGTCGCCCGTGGACAACGGCCGGTACGCGCCCACGTCGTTGACCAGCTCGAGCGCGGTGGTCATCTTCCCGACCCTTGAACCGACGTCGTCGACGTAGCTGGCCACGGCGACGAACACGCCCAGCGCCCCCACACCGGCGACGAGCAGGAGGATCGCGCCCCTGCGCTGGCGTGGGTTCATGCTCCGGCGGCCGCGGCGTCGGTGCCGGGCTCGGTCATCCAGCAGAACGGACACGGGCGACCGCCGATCTCCTGCCCGCACCAGCGGCAGGGAGTGCGCCGCCACGCGGGCAGCCCGGCGAGCAGCTCGTCGACGTCGAGGGGATGGGCGACCGCTTCGACGACCTTGGTCGTCCCCCAACGCCGGAAGGTGAGGTCGCTGGGCTGGACGGCGGTGACCGCGGGGGCGCCCATGGCGGGGACGACCACCCGGTGCACCCAGTCGGCATCGCCGTTCTCCCCCGCGACCACCAGTCCCATCCGCATCGACCCGACGGGGGGTCGGCTGATGCCATCTCGACCACGACGCAGCCGGCGGAGGGGGGGACTCGACCAGGAGCAGACGGCGAAGGCGCTCCGGGGCAGGTGCGAGGCCAGGTGCTGGCCGAGCGTCGGGGGCGGCGCGACCAGGCGGCTCACGCTCCCCAGCCAGGTTGCCCAGAGCAGCCGGCTCTCGACGCCGGGGACGAGGGCGAGCAGAGCGCCCGGTGAGGAGACGCGCCTGGCGAGCGCCGACACGAGCGAGGCGAAGACGGCGGCGGCCAGCGGCGGCAAGGAGGTGGGTTGCAGGGCGAGCCGGTCGGTCGCCAGCGCGGAGCGCACGGTCTGGAGATTGCGGTGCCCCGGCTCCGCGGCCCAGTCGGGATAGATGGCGACGGCGCTGCCCCGGTCGTCGATGCCCGAGAGGACCGTGTCGGCGAGGCGCCCGAGGTCGGCGCACGGCGCTTCCACCGCGGCTGCCGAGGAGCCGGCCTGGACCGGAAGGTCGCAGGCGCGGAACCCCACGCTGATCACGGTCGGACCGCCCGCGTCCTGGGGAGGAGGGACCGAGGTCCGCCCGTGCCCCTGCCGCCCGATTTTCCGCCCAGTGCCGCCCAACACTGAGACGGACCATATAGGAGGCCACCGGGCGCGTCTACAGGGGGTCCCCAGGGTGGCGCGCCATTGCCGTGATGCCGGTCCAACCTGACGCGGAGGTGACATCCTCGACCGGTGGGCGGAGGCCGTGGAGGCGCGCGCTGGCACCTCGTGAGCGGTGCGCCCATCGTCAGCGCGGTGGCCCTGCTCGTCTCCGCAAGGGCGGCGGAGCTCGACCGGGCGGGAGTGACGTCCATCGGCGCCGTCGTCGTCGCCGGCGGCGTCGCCGCGACGGTGGCCGCGTCGTTGCGCCCCACGGCCTTCCGCGTCGTCGCCGGCCTCGACGTTGCCGTCCTCCTGTACCTCGTGCTGTGGGGTGGTTGGTGGTTGCTGCCCATGGCCCTCTTGGTGGGCGCGGCGATCTTCACCGCCGAGGCCGGCGCAGAGCGCCCTCCTTGGCTGCTGCTCGCCTCCGGACCGGTCCTCGCCGCGGCCGTCGTGGCCGGGGCTGCCCTCGTCGTCCCCCCGGACGTGCCCGACCTCTGGGCCTGCTACGACCCGGCGCGAGCCTCGCCCGACACGAACGCCGTCTTCGACGAGCTCTCGCAGACGACCGCCAGGGGCCGACGCCTGCGACGGGGGGTGGCTTCCGTGTCGGTCCGGTCCCAGGGCGTCCGAGTGGAGATCGATCCCTACGTCGAGGACGGCGAGCTGGCCGACATCCGCGGTCGCCTCGCCCGGGCACCGGGTGTCACCGCCGTCAAGAGCGGCGCGCCGTGCTGACCCTTCAATCGCGGGGCGGCGTGGCGAGGAAGAGGGCGAAGTTGTTGAACCGGGCCGTGGCCGGCTCGACGCCCTGACCGCGGCTGGCGACCACCCCGACCCGGCTCGAGGGCCCGGCCCGCAGGGGGCGGGGGTCCCGGACGACGGAGAAGGGGCTGGCGTTCACGGTGACGAGCAGGGACACCTCGCGGTCGTCCTCGCCGGTCCCGCAGATGAGGCGCAGGAGTACGGGCCCCCGGTCCGGCGTGACGCCGGGGACCTTCTCCTCCTTCAGCACGGTGACGTCGCCCTGCTCCACCCGTTGGACGGCGTACGTGCCCTGGCCCGAGAAGGTCGCGGCGTACATGCTCGTGCCGTCGGGGGAGCCCCTGCAGAACAGGCCTCCGCCCCCCTCCGCGCCCGGCGTCAGCGTGAGCTCTACCTCCGAGAACGTCCCCCGGTTCCCCGGCTCCACGGCGATGGGCGCGGCAGCGGGGAAGAGCACGTGGTCGGAACCGGCCCGGAGCTGGTAGGCGCCGGTCACAGGGCCGGCCGCCGACCCGTCGGCCTCGTCGAGACGGGGCCAGCCCGGGACCGGAACGGTGAGGTCGTCCCTGAACGTCGGCTCGTCGGGGAACGCCCCCGCCGGGTTCTCGCTCCTCGCCGACGTCTCGGGCGGACCGCTCGCACCCTCCTCGGGGGCCTCCCCTCCGCCTCCGCCACAGGCCGCCAGGAGCATGGCCGCGCCGGCGACGAGCAGCCCCCGCCGCCGCCTCATCCCGTCGCCCTCCCCGTCAGCACGGGCCCGGGAGCGTGGGGAGGTCGGGGAGCGGCCCCGGGAGGTCGGGGAGGTCGCAGCGGGGCAGTGCGCCCGGGAGCACGCCGGTCCCCGGGTCTTCGTCGATGACGTGGGTGCGAGGGTCGGACGGTCGGTACTGGTACAGCCCGATCGCCGGGTAGTCGTCGCGGTCCTCCTCGACCAGGCGGTAGCGCCCGTCGAGGTCGCGCCGGAGGGTGAACGTGCCGTCGACCGAGATCCCCAGAGGGGTGATGCTGTTCAAGGCGTCGTAGCGCAGCGTGATGCTGTCGTCGTCGGTCGCCACCTCGAGCTGGTTGGGGACGTCGAGGTTCACCCCCTCGCCGGTGACGTCGTTGGCCCGATCATTCACGAGGAGCGTTCCCATGTCGAGCACGATGGGCCGGGGCTCGTTGCAGAAGGTCCTCCCGAACGCGCTCCTCGTGCACGTCTCCGTCTGCACGATGGTCCCACGCCCCGTGTCGCGGTCCAAGAGGATGATCACCCGGCTCTTGTCGAGCGGCAGCCCGCTGAGAAGCGGGTCCTGGAACTCCCGGTCGTCGCCCTCGAGGAGGCCTCCGGAGGTGGGGGTGCGGATGAAGAAGTCCATGACGAGGAGACCGCCACCGGGAGAAGGCTGCACCTGGAAGTAGCGCCGGTTGGTCCTGCCGCCCGGGCCGGCAATCGTCCCTTGGCCGACGAGGTCGGCGAACTCCCGAGCGCGGGGGCCGGCCAGGTCGACCACCAGCTCCCCTCGGGGACCGGAGCCGACAAGGCGGGAGTAGTGGTCGATCAGGTCCTGGAGCCGCTTGGCCTCCTCGTAGTCGCCGGCCTCCCGGGCCGCGCGCGCCGCGTCGGCGAGCTGGCCGAAGCGTCCGCCGTAGCGGTCGACGAACGGAGCCGACCGGCGCTCCGCCTCTGCCAGGGCTGCCGCCCGGGCCGATGGGGAGAGGTTTGCGAACGACGGCCGCGGCGCGCAGGATCCCGCCCCCGAGATCGCACAGAAGGCCTGACGGACGGCGCCCGAGACGGCGTCGGCGACGCTCGGCGCAGCCGGGGCCAGCAGCAGCAGCGCGGCGGTGACGAGCACGACGGCGCCGACGTACTCGACGGTGGCCTGGCCCGAGTCACGGCCGGGTCGTCCCGCCCGCCGACCCTCGGCAGTCCGGCCTGGCCCACCCCGCGGAGAGCAGCGCATGTCGTCCTCGTGACCCTGGGGGGATCGCTCCGAGTCGACCGTACGGTCGGGCCCCCTCGCCGACCAGGGTCGCCGGTCCCCGATCGGGAGGACTGCGGGCCCAATGGCGGTTGGGCCCCCCGGCGCCCCTAGGCTCCCGGGGCGTGAACCGGGTCGTGGTCGGAGGGCTGGGGCCGGCGGGGCCCGACCTCTTCACCGCCGCGACCGGGGCCGCCATCGACCGGCTGCCCCGGCGCTGGCTGCGGACGGCGCGCCACCCGGCGGCGGCCGCGGTGGCCGGGGCGGAGACCTTCGACCTCCTGTACGAGACGGCCGCGACCCTCGACGCCGTGTACGCCGGGATCGTCGACGCCCTGGTGGAGGACGCCGGCGTCCACGGCGAGGTTCTCTACCTCGTCCCCGGGTCTCCCCTCGTGGCGGAGCGCACGGTCGAGCTGCTCCGGGCCGACGACCGGGTGGACGTGGAGCTCCTCCCCGCCCTCTCCTTCCTCGATCTGGCCTGGACGCGTCTCGGCGTCGACCCCCTGGCCACCGGCGTCCGGCTCGTCGACGGCCAGCGCTTCGCGGTGGAGGCGGCCGGCGAGCGGGGGCCGCTGCTCGTCGCCCAGTGCGACTCGCGGGCCGTGCTGTCGGAGGTGAAGCTGGCCGCCGGCCCAGCCGACCCGGCGGGGCCGGTCGTCGTCCTCCGGCACCTAGGACTGCCCGACGAGGCGATGTTCGAGGTGGCGTGGGACGACCTCGACCGCACCGTCGAGCCCGACCATCTCACCTCGCTCTACCTGCCGGCGCTGGCGCCGCCCGTGGCCTCGGAGGTGGCCCGCTTCGCGGAGCTCGTCCGTACCCTGCGGGAGCGTTGCCCCTGGGACCGCGAGCAGACCCACACCACCCTCACCCGCCACCTGCTCGAGGAGACCTACGAGGTCCTGGAGGCGATCGAGCACCTCCCGGGGCGGGGGCCGGAGGGCTACGCCCACCTCGAGGAGGAGCTCGGCGCCCTGCTCTTCCAGGTGGTGTTCCACGCCACGCTCGCCGCCGAGGAGGGGGCGTTCACGCTGGCCGACGTGGCCGGCACCGTCCACGACAAGCTCGTGGGCCGCCACCCCCACGTGTTCGGGACCGTCCAGGCCGACACCGCGGGAGCGGTGCTGCGCAACTGGGAGCAGATCAAGAAGGCGGAGAAGGGCCACGCCAGCCTCATGGAGGGCATCGCCGGCGACCTGCCGTCGCTCCTCTACGCCCACAAGGTCCAGCGCAAGGCGGCATCGGCGGGGGTGGAGCCGGACGTGACGCTGGCGGAGGCGACGGCGCGGGCATCCGCCGGCCCGACCCACGAGGAGGTGGGCATCCTGCTGTTCGCGGCCGTCGACGTGGCCCGGCGGGCGGGCGTCGATCCCGAGGCCGCCCTCCGGGGCGTGAGCGGCGCCTTCCGTGACCGCTTCCAGACCGCGGAGCGCCTGGCCGGGGAGCGGGGCGTCGAGCTGGCGGACCTGGCACCCGACGACGTCGCCGCCCTGTGGAAGGAGGCGGGCGAGGGCTAGCTCCGGAGGGAGAGCGCCCCCTCGCAGATGTCGGCCAGGCGGCACCAGGAGCACTGGGGGCCGGGCGTGATCCCGGGCGCCCGGCCCCGGCGCAGCTCGAGGACCTTGCGGGCGCCGTCGACGGCCCGCCGGGCGGCCAGAGCCAGGGTGTCGACGGTGACGTCCTCGACGTGGAAGGTGGCGGTGTCGAGGTAGTAGCTGGCCACCCGGAACGGCGGCACGCCGATGCGGAGGGTCTGGACGAGGGCGTAGAACCGGAGGTCGTCGAGGTGCGACGGGTAGGCCCGGCCCGTCTTCACGTCGACGACCAGGGCCCGGGCCTCGTCGCCCCGCGCCCGGCCGAGCACGAGGTCGACCTTGCCCCACAGCGTGACCCGCTCGGCGCAGAGGTAGGCGCCGATCCCGGTCTCGGTGCGGGGTGCCCAGCGGGGCCGGAGGGGAGGCCAGCACTCGAGGAACTTGGCCACCACGTCGTTGGCTCCCGCGCGCAGGTCGGCCAGGTCGAGAGGGGACGCGGAGAGGAGCCACGACCCGGGCCCGGTCCGCCGCTCGTCGCGGCACAGGCTCTCGATGGCCTGGTCGACCAGGTCCAGGGGAGCGGGGTCGCCGCCCCACGTCAGCGAGAGCTCGAGGGCCCGGTGGGCGACGGTGCCCCGGGCCGTGGCCGCGGTCCAGGCGAAGTCCTCGCCCTCGGCGGCCAGGTGGTGGGCCTCACAGGCGTGGACCTCGCTGAGGACGCCCTTGTTGACCCAGAGGGTGTCGCCGTCGTCGCCGAGCAGGGGCCCGACGACGGCCTCGATCCCGGCCGCCAGGTCGGCGGCCACCTCGGGGCCGAACCGGGGCCGGTCCTGGCCGAGGGCCATGAGCTCGACGAGCACCCGCCGCTGGGCCGGGTTCAACTCGGGCGCGTCCACCGCCCCAGCGTAGGGAGGGCCTACGACACCGCCTTACCCGGTGCGCAGGTTCCTCGTCTGTACGGCGGCGTAGAGGGCGACCACGGCGGTCCCGAGGTTCCCGATCAGGAACGCGATGTACTGCACGAGGACGTAGTTGGGCACGTCCCGGCCCGTCTCCGAGTAGACGTGGAAGTTGGCCCGGACGGCCAGGATGGCGCCGAGGGTGATGACGACCGCGGTTCCGGCCGCCACGAGCAGGACCACTCCGGCCACCCGCTCCTGGGACTCGGTGGTCTCGTCCTCGAAGTAGGCGGGGAGCGAGAGCAGGACGACCCCCACGACGAGGAAAAGGAGGGCGGTCGTGCCGAGGCTCCCGAACGGGTACCCGAGGCGGTGCAGGAAGTCGCCGGTGGCCACGTTGTGGGGCTCGTTCTCTTTGTAGGTCAGGCCCTCGATCAGCGCCAACGCCACCTGCAGGGCGACCACCGCCACGAGGGACGAGCCCACCAGGCTGGCCATGCCGACCCATCGCGACGGCGTCGACTCGGCCAGAAGGTCCTCGTCGAGCTCGTCGAGCTCGTCGAGCTGGTCTGAGCGGGGCTCGGCCCGACCGGGAACACCAACAGCGCCATCGTCGCCACCGTCAGGGCTATCCTCCGTGGCACCTGGCCTCCTCTGCGCGGTGAATCCGCTACGTAGTGTAGTCGCCCGAGGGAACGGAGGCGGCGCCCGGTGTCGGGTCAATGTCTGCCACAGCAAGCAGTCGGCTCGCAAGGGCGCCCTCCGGATTTCGGCAAAGGGCGAACGGGTTCGCCAGGTCCCGATGCACCCCAAGCTGGCGCACGCGCTGAAGGGCAGGCTCGAGAGCGCCCGGACCGGCCGGGCGGGGACGCCCCGCCCTCTGCCTTAACCAACGCGGAGGCAGGCTGTCGGGCGGGCCGCCCACGACATCAGCACCGGCATCGCCAGCCGGGCAGGGCTCGACGACGAGATCGGCGCCAACGTCGTGCGC
>DASZOE010000345.1:0-2154 GCA_035550945.1 Acidimicrobiales bacterium | reverse complement strand
GGCCTCGAGGCCCGCGCCACCGACGACGACGAGGGTCTGTGGGAACGGCAGAGGGAGGGCCAGCGCTCCGCCGACGGCGCCGTCCTGCGGGTGTCGGGCCTACCGTCGGAGCTGGTGTCGGTCCTGCGGGCGGCCGTCGACGCCGGCGCCTCGCTCGTCGCCCGGGCCGGGCTCGGCCTGTCGTGGCTCAACCTGCCGGCGCAGGACGGGGGGGCGCTGGTGGCGACCGTCGAGGACCTACGCCGGCGCCTCCGGCCCTTCGCGTGCGTGGTCCTCGACGCCCCGGCCGACGTGCGGGAGAAGGTCGACGTCTGGGCCGAGGACGGCGCCGTGCCGCTGATGCGCCGGGTGAAGGCGCGCTTCGATCCCCACAACGTCTGCAACCCGGGAATCTTCATGGGAGGCATCTGATGGCCAAGATCGGCGCGTTCGACACCCATCGGCCGCCCTCCGAGGACCTGATCGACGTCTGCGTGCACTGCGGCTTCTGCCTGCCGACCTGCCCGACGTACGTGCTGTGGGACGAGGAGATGGACTCGCCCCGGGGCCGCATCGTGCTGATGAACGCGGCGCGGGAGGACACCGACTCGCTCTCCGACGCCATGGTGACCCACTGGGACCGCTGCCTGGGGTGCATGGCCTGTGAGACCGCCTGCCCCTCGGGTGTCGAGTACGGGAAGCTCATCGAGGCCACCCGGGCGCAGGTCGAGCGCAACTACGACCGCCCCCGGCGGGAGCGGGCCTTCCGGCGGCTCGTCTTCGAGGCCTTCACCCATCCGGGCCGGCTCCGCGCCCTCGTCCCCGCGGCCGTCGCCGGGCGCAAGCTCGGCCTCACCGGCACCCCGCCGTCGAACGGGGCGACCAGGCTCAAGGTGCTGCGGGCCCTCGCGCCCGACGTGCGCCTCAAGGCCTCGGTCGCGCGTCTCCCGGAGACCACGCCGGCCCGGGGCGAGCGCCGGGCGCGGGTCGGGATGCTGCTCGGGTGCGTGCAGCGCGTGTTCTTCCACGACGTGAACGCGGCGACGGTGCGGGTCCTGGCCGCCGAGGGATTCGAGGTCTTCGCGCCCAGGACCGTGCGCTGCTGCGGTGCGCTCATGCTGCACTCGGGGGCCGAGGCCGAGGCTCTCGGCCTCGCCAAGAAGATGATCGACGCCTTCGAGGACTGCGACTTCGTGGCCGTCAACGCCGCCGGGTGCAGCTCCTCGATGAAGGAGTACGGCCACCTCCTGGCCGACGACGAGGAGTGGGCCGAGCGGGCCGAGCGCTTCTCGGAGAAGGTGCGCGACGTCTCCCAGCTCCTCACCGAGTCCGACCCCGTCGCGCCGCGCCATCCCGTGCCGCTCCGGGTCGCGTACCACGACGCGTGCCACCTGGCCCACGCCCAGAAGATCCGGTCGGAGCCCCGCCGCATGCTGGAGGCCGTCCCCGACCTGGAGCTCGTCGAGCCCAAGGAGTGGGAGATCTGCTGCGGCTCGGCGGGGATCTACAACCTCCTCCAGCCCGAGGCCGGGCGGGACCTGGGCCGGCGCAAGGCCCAGAACCTGCTCGACACCGGCGCCGACGCCATCGCCTCGGGCAACCCGGGCTGCACCCTGCAGATCAACGCCTATCTGCGCGAGCAGGGCCGCCCCCTCCCGATCCACCACCCGATCGAGCTGGTCGACCGCTCGATACGCGGCGCCGGGGCCAGCTGAGGGAGCGTGGCGGGCGACGGCAGGAAGGTCGTCATCGCGCCCAGCGCCTTCAAGGGTTCCCTGGCCGCCGACGACGTCGCCGGGTCCCTGGCCGAGGGCGTGCGCCGGGTGTGGCCCGAGGCCGGCATCGAGGTCCTCCCGGTGTCCGACGGCGGCGAGGAGTGGGTGGGGAGCAGGGTGTCGGCCGCCGACGGGTCCGTCGTCGAGGTCGAGGTTCGCGGGCCCCTCGGCGACCCGGTGCGGGCCCGGTACGGCCTCATCGAGGCGGAGGGCAGGACCACCGCGATCATCGAGATGGCGGCCGCCTCCGGGCTCACCCTCGTTCCCCGGGACCGCCGCGACCCCCGGCGGGCCACCACCTACGGCACGGGCGAGCTGATGCTCCACGCCCTGGAACGGGGCGCCGAGCGGCTGCTGGTCGGGATCGGGGGGAGCGCCACCAACGACGCGGGGGCGGGAA
>DASZOE010000344.1:0-4346 GCA_035550945.1 Acidimicrobiales bacterium | reverse complement strand
CCAGGGCGGCGCCCGCCCCGGCGGGCGCCTGCTGTGCTTCACCTGCCGTACGGAGAGCGACGCGGCCGAGTTCGAGGTGACCGCGATCCGCCGGACGGAGGGTGTCTCCGATCCCGACGACATGCTGGCCGTCGTCGCCCTCGCCTGTCCCCGGTGCGGGACCCAGGCGACCGCGGTGCTCGGCTACGGGGCCGAGGCCGCCGAGGACGAGTCCGAGGTCCTGCGCACCCTGCAGTCCCCGGCCTGAGGGCGCCCGAGGGCGGGGCACGATCTTCGTCGCCGGCCGAGCCGGCGGTGGATGTGCGCCCCATGGCACGCACATCCACCGCCAGTTCGCTCAGCTAGAAGGCGAGGATCGTGAAGGTGCCCCACGCGAACAGGGCGCTGCTCAGGACGTAGAGCACGGCCTGGACGGCGGCCCGGGTGCGGGGGCGGCGGAGGTAGTCCTCGGTGATCCAGCGCATGCCGTTGAGCCCGTGGAGCAGGGCGAGGGCGAGCAACGACCAGTCGAAGACCCGCCACAGCGGGTTGTCCCACCGCCGGGCCACGAAGTCGTAGTCGGTGTCGACCACGTCGTTGAGGATGTGGGTGATTGCGAAGTGGAGCAGGGCCAGGAAGACAAGGGCCAGGCCCGACAGGCGCATGAAGAACCACGACCACGTCTCGAAGCTGCGGCCCCGGCGCGCCCGTGCCCCGGCGGGCACCGGCTCCCGGGGGTCGGCGCGGACGTCGGTCACGTGAGTCCCTCCAGGAAGGGCCACATGATCACCAGGCCGCCGGGGATGCCGACGACCAAGGTGAGCGCGACCACCCCCGTCAGGAGGCGGCGCTCGTTGGCCACCGCCCCGGGAAAGAAGTCGACGGCGACGATGCGCAGGCCGTTGAGGGCGTGGAAGACGAGGGCGAGGAGCAGGCCCACCTCGAACACCCGGAGGACGACGTTGCCGTAGACCGCGTGCACGTCGTCGTAGAGCTCGGGCCAGCGCACGAGGGAGACGTCGACGATGTGCAGGAGGAGGAAGAGGAACACCAGGATCCCGCTCACCCGGTGGCCCAGGAACGCCCACTGGCCCGACTTCCCCCGGTAGGTGCGGCTGCCGGCGGTCACCGCCGGTACCACCGGTCGCCCCAGCGGGTGGACGAGGCCACGTACACCGAGACCACCGTGATCACGAGGGCGACCACCGCCAGGGCCACGACGAACAGGGTCTGGGCCCGAGTCACCCGGCGCCGCCGATCGCCGTGGCCCCGCGGAAGTAGGGCCACAGCGCCGCGGGGAGCGCCACCGTCCCGTCCGGCTGTCGGTGGGTCTCCACCAGGGCGGCCCACACCCGGGGAACGGCCAGGGCCGACCCGTTGAGGGTGTGGACGTGGGCCGTCCCTCCCTCGGCCCGCCGGTAGCGGACGTTGGCCCGGCGGGCCTGGTAGTCGCCGAACCACGACACCGACGACACCTCGAGCCAAAGATCGCACCCGGGGGCGTACACCTCGAGGTCGAAGGTGCGGGCCGACGACTGCCCCAGGTCGCCGGCACAGAGGTCGACCACCCGGTAGGCCAGGCCCAGCGCCCGCAGGGGAGCCTCGGCCCGGCGCAGGAGCTCGTCGTGGGCCGCCGCCGCCTGGTCGGGCGTCGTGTAGGCGAGGATCTCGACCTTGTCGAACTCGTGCACGCGGAGCAGGCCCCGGGTGTCCCGGCCCGCCGATCCCGCCTCCCGTCGGTAGCACGTGGTGTAGGCCATCAGGCGCAGGGGGAGCGAGCTCTCGGCGAGCAGCTCGTCGCGACCGAGCGACGTCAGCGGGACCTCGGCGGTGGGGATCCCCCACAGGTCGTCGCGCTCCACGTGGTAGGCGTCGTCGGCGAACTTGGGCAGGTGCCCGGTCGACACCATGGTGGCCGTCCGGACCAGGGTCGGCGGCCGCACCTCCTCGAACATGTCGGAGTTGAGGTCGAGGGCGTACTGGCAGAGGGCCCGGACCAGGGTGGCCCCCGCCCCCCGGTACATCGGGAACATCGACCCCGAGAGCTTGGCCCCACGCTCCAGGTCGAGGATGCCGAGGCCGGCGCCCACGTCCCAGTGCGGGATCCGCTGGTGCTCGCCGTAGGCCGCGGGGTCCCAACCCTCCAGGCGCACCACCACGTTGTCGTCGGCCGACGCCCCGTCCGGGCAGTCGCCGGCGGGCAAGTTGGGGACCCGGAGGAGAACGGCCCGCAGCTCCTCGCCGGCGGCGTCGGCCTCGGACGCCAGGGCCTTCTCCTCCTCGCCCAGGGCCCGGCTCTCGGCCGCCTTCAGCTCGGCCGTCGTCTCGTCGCCGGCCTTCCGGGCCCGGCCCACCTCGGCCGACAGGGCCTTCACCGCGGTGCGCAGCTCCTGGGCCCGGGTGACGAGGTCGCGCTGGCGGGCGTCGAGGGCCGCGGCCCGGTCGAGCTCGTCGAGGTCGGCCCCCCGGCGGCCGAGGGCGGCCTTCATGGCCTCGAGTTCGGTCCGCAGCCGCCTGCGGTCGAGCATGGGGCGCACGGTAGCGTGCCGCCCGATGGCCGCCGTCGAGGTCTCCGGGCTGGTCGTGCGCTACGGCCGCCTGACGGCGGTCGACGGTGTCAGCTTCTCGGCCCAGGCCGGCGAGGTCGTGGCCCTGCTCGGGCCCAACGGCGCAGGCAAGACGACGACCATCGAGACCCTCGAGGGCTACCGCTCGCCCACCGAGGGAACGGTGCGGGTCCTCGGTCTCGACCCCGTCCGCGACCACGCCCGGCTGACTCCCCGCATCGGCGTGATGCTCCAGCGGGGCGGCGTCTACGCCGGCATCCGGGCCGGGGAGGCCGTGCGCCTCTTCGCCGCCTACTACGACGATCCCGCCGATCCCGACGAGCTGCTGGCCCGGGTCGGCCTCGAGCGCCAGCGGTCGACGACCTGGCGGCACCTCTCGGGCGGGGAGCAGCAGCGCCTGTCGCTGGCCCTGGCCCTGGTCGGCCGGCCCGAGGTGGCGTTCCTCGACGAGCCCACCGCCGGCGTCGACGTGGCCGGCCGCCAGGTCGTGCGCCGCATCGTCCGGGAGCTGGCCGCCGGGGGGACGTGCGTCCTGCTCGCCAGCCACGAGCTCGGGGAGGTCGAGCGGGTTGCCGACCGGGTGGTGATCGTCGACCGGGGCCGGCTGCTGGCCAGCGGGACGCCGGGCGACCTGGCCGGGCAGGGGGCCGGCAGCGCCATCTCCTTCGGCGCCCCCCCCGGCGTCGACACCGGCGCCCTGGCCGGGCGCCTGGGGGCGCCCGTCACCGAGGTTGCCCCGGGCGAGTACCGCGTGGACACCGCGGCCACGCCCGCGGCCGTCGCCACCCTCACCGCCTGGCTCGCGGAGCACGACCTGCCCCTCGCAGACCTCCGGGCCGGGCGCCAGCGCCTGGAGGACGTGTTCCTCCGCCTCACCGCCGAGCGCCCCGACCAGCAGGGCACGGGCGCCCCAGGGCCCGGCGCCGAGGAGGAGGCCCCGTCCCGGTGAGGGCGACCGTCGCCCAGGCCCGCGTCGAGCTCGCCCTCACCCTGCGCCGGGGCGAGTCGGTCCTGCTCTCCCTCGGCATCCCTGTGCTGTTGCTGGTCTTCTTCTCGGCGGTCGACGTCATCCCCATGGACGAGGAGCACCCCGTCGACTTTCTCGCCCCCGGGGTGCTGGCCCTGGCCGTGATGTCCACGGCCATGGTCGGGCTCGGCATCGCCACCGGCTTCGAGCGCCAGTACGGCGTGCTCAAGCGCCTCGGGTCGACGCCCCTCGGCCGCCCCGCGCTGATGGCGGCCAAGACCGTCGCCGTGCTGGCGGTGGAGGTGCTCCAGGTCGTCGTGCTGGTGGTCGTGGCCTCCCTGCTGGGGTGGGACCCCTCGGGCGCCTTCGGGCTGGCGGTGGCCGCCATGCTCCTGGCGACGGTCGCCTTCGCCGGCCTGGGCCTGCTCATGGCCGGCACTCTTCGGGCGGAGCTGGTGCTGGCGTCGGCCAACGGCCTGTACCTCGTCCTGCTCCTGCTGGGGGGCATGGTCGTGCCCCTGGCCGAGCTCCCCGGGGGCCTGCGGGCCGCGGCCCGCCTCCTGCCCGCGGCCGCCCTGTCGGACGCCCTCCACGGGGCGTTCGACGCCGCCACCTCGGTGCCGGCCCGCTCGTGGGCCGTCCTCGCCGCCTGGGCCGTGCTCGGCCCGCTGGCCGCGGCCTTCACCTTCCGCTGGGAGTAGGGCCGGCGGTCCGGCTCGCCGCTGGTTGCGGCGCGAAGGCTCTAGCTGCGGCTGGTGGGACCGCCCTCCAGGCGGCGGAGCTCCTCCTCGACGTCCTCCCACAGCAGCACGTCCTCGTCGTCGGGAGCGGGC
>DASZOE010000343.1:0-1630 GCA_035550945.1 Acidimicrobiales bacterium | reverse complement strand
TTCGCGGCCCGGGTGGAGCGGGAGATCGCCGTGCTGGCCGACGAGCAGGCGCGGGGCTTCTGGGAGGCCAGACGGCGGGCCGCCTCCGGCGCCAGCCCCACCCTCACCGGCCCGGTGGCCGGCCCGTGGCGCCGGTCGTGGGCGCTCCGTGAGGACCGCCGGAAGGCCGGCCACGAGCGCACCTGGCCGCCGTAGCCGGCGGCAGGGGCGACGGCCTCGGGCTGGATCTCAGGAGCGGCGGGCAGGCGACATCGCTACACTCCCATCCGCAGGACGGGGCGACCTCGGCAACGGCGCCTCCTTCGCCCTTCGACGAAGAAGGTGCCCCGGTCCGGCGAGCCACTGCGGGGCCATGGCGGCCCCACCCCCTCCATCCGAGAGGAAGAGGTCAGCCCCATGCGCCCTGAACGTGACGCCTGCGGCATCGGCTTCACCGCCGACGCCCACGGTCGCCCTTCTCGCGGCATCGTCGACGCGGCGCTGTTCGGCCTGTCCTGCATGACCCATCGCAGCGCCATGGCCGCCGACGCCAAGACCTCCGACGGCTCGGGGATCCTGCTTCCCATACCTCCCGCCATCTTCGGCGACGGTCACGGGGTGGCCGTGCTGTTCGTGCGGGGCGACGACCCTCGCGGCGAGGTGGAGAGAGCCGCCAAGGAGGAGGGCCTCGTGGTGGAGGAGTGGCGCACGCCGCCCACCGACGAGGACCACCTGGGCGACATGGCCAGGCGGAGCCGACCCGAGGTGGTCCAGGCGGTGTTGTCCTCGACCGCCTCGGAGGACCTGGAGCGGGCCGCCTTCCGGCTCCGCCGGCGCATCGAGGCCGACACCATCGGCACCTACGTGGCCAGCTGCTCGTTCCGGACCGTGCTCTACAAGGGCCTGGTGGCGGCCGACCGCCTCTCGCGGTTCTACCTGGATCTCGCCGACGAGCGGTTCGCGGCCGCCTTCGCGGTGTTCCACCAGCGCTTCTCGACCAACACCCTGCCGACGTGGGAGCGGGCCCAGCCGTTCCGCACCCTGTGCCACAACGGCGAGATCAACGCCATCGCCGGCAACGTGAACCGCATGCGGGCCCGTTCGCACCTGGGCACGGAGGAGGTCGGCCTCGGACCCGAGGAGCTGTTCCGGCCCGTGCTCGACGAGGCCGACTCCGACTCGGGGCAGCTCGACGCCGCCGTGGAGGTGCTGGTGCGGGGCGGGCGGGACATCCGCCACACCGTGGCCATGCTGGTGCCCGAGGCGTGGGAGGGCGCCCGCGACCTCGACCCGGACGTGCGGGGCTTCTACCGCTACCACGCCTGCCTGGTCGAGCCGTGGGACGGCCCCGCCGGCCTCATCTTCACCGACGGCGTCGGGGTGGGCGCCGCCCTCGACCGCAACGGCCTGCGCCCGCTGCGCTACGCCATCTGCGAGGACGGCCTGGTGGTCGCCGGCTCGGAGGCGGGGGCCGTCGCCGTGAGCGGGCACGGCCGCGTGAAGCGGGGCCGGCTCGGGCCCGGCCAGATGCTCTTCGTCGAGCCGTCGCGGGGCGTGCTCCTCGACGCGGAGTGCAAGGAGGCGCTGGCGGCCGGCGCCCCCTACGGCCGCTGGGCGGCCGACGGGCTCACCCCCCTGTCGGTGGGAATGC
>DASZOE010000342.1:0-5146 GCA_035550945.1 Acidimicrobiales bacterium | reverse complement strand
TCGGCGCCCTGGGCGGCCTGAGCCTCCAGGCTCATCGCAGCCCGAGAAGCCGCGTTCTCGGCGCCGTCGTCGGCGCCGGCCTGTTGGGGGCGTCCGAGGTGCTGGCCCGCCGCAGGCAGAAGCCCGGCCACATTCCGCCCCTGTGGCACCGGATCATCACGAGCACTGCCCTTGCCGCGCCGCTGGGATGGGCCGCCGGTCTCTTGACTCGGGCTGGGCCCGTCGCCATCGGCACCGGGGCTGGGGCTGTGGCCGGCGCCATGGGCCTGCGCCCCCAGAAGGTCGCGCTCGGCCCGGCGTTCGGGGCGGCGGCGGGGCGAGCGCTTGCAGCCGTCGACCGACGCATGCCAGCGCCGATCGTCGCCGCCACCACCGTGCTTGGGTATCGGATCCTCTCGGCGGCCACGTTCAGGGACGCGCAGGTCGCCCTTCTCGCCGAGCGTGTCAGCCCCCAGGACCTTCCGTTCGTGGTGCCTCTGGAGTCCCGCACGCGCTACGTCGGCACGGACTACGTGCGGGCGCTGGCGGACGTGCTAGGCGGCGCCTATGTGCGGGATGCCTCCGATGTCGGGATCGTGCCCTCCCTCGACGAGCTGGGCGGCCCCGACCTCGACCCGGGGACGGTGCATCCCCTGGTTCGGGAGTTCTATGAGCACACCACCCGGTTCACGCTCGACATCGTTCCTGAGTGGCGCCCGTGGGTGCGACCCGGGTACCTGCTCTACCGGAGTATCGTCGCCCGGCCGCTCGGGCAGGCCAATGTGCCGATGAACCAGCGTGAGGCGCTGCGGGGCGTCCGGAGCCGGATCGACACCATCGACATCGACGACGACGGCGTCCCCAACGTGCGTGCGTGGATCCGTTCCTTCGCTGATACAGGGGCGCCGATCTACGTCGGCATCTACACGACCTACCGGCATCAGGGGCGCGGCTACGTCAGCGTCGGCTTCCCACTCCCGCAGGCCAGCTTCACCGCCACCCTCGCCCCTCGAGGCCGCGAGGGCGGGGGACTCACGTTGACGAGCCGGAGCAACCTCGATCACCCCGGTCACTACCTCACGTACATCGACCCCGGCACGCGAGACCTCACGGCGCTGGCCGTGCACGGCTTCGCCGAGGAGCTCGACGTCTATGCCGAGGATGGAGAGGTGCGGGCTGACCACGCCTTCTGGGTGTTCGGGCTCCCATTCCTCGTGCTCCGCTACCGCGTCCGGTCGAAACGCGAGGAGCACGAACGATCGGCCGGCTTCCGAGACCCGATCTGAGGGCAAGGCCGGACGACCAGTCACCATCGTGGGCGGGACGCTGCTTTGGGGTCGGCCGCGCCGTCACCATCCGAGTCAGCGTTGGCAAGGCCGTAGAGGCGTGGGCGATCGCCGACAGTGCAGCGCTACATGCATGCCGCGGCTCGGTCACCCCGTCGGCGCCTCCGCGTTGACCATCCACGGCGTACCGAAGCGGTCGACGCACATGCCGAACATCGGCGACCAGAAGGTCTCCCCCATGGGCATGGTCACCTCGCCGCCCTCGGTCAGGGCCTCGAACACGCGGGTGGCCTCGGCCACCGAGGGGACCGTGCAGTTCACGGCCACCCCTCGCATCGGCCCGCCATCACCGGTCGGGTCGTCGGATCCCATCAGCAGGTGGCCCTCGAAGCTCAAGGCGGCGTGCATGATGAGGTCTGCCTGCTCGGCCGGCAGCGGGTCGTCCGACGGCATGTCGGACATGGGAAGCAGGACGAGCTCCCCGCCGAAGATCTCCTGGTATCGGGTGAACGCCGGGCGGCAGGTGCCGCTGAAGAAAAGGTACGGGTGGAACGCCATGGGGTCCTCCGGGTGCTAGTTGGCAGTTGTCGGTTCTGACGTCGCATGCCCGGCGGACTCATCGGTCGCCCCTCGGAGCGTGCCGAGGAGCTGCCCTACTCCACGCCCGACGCGAAGTCGTCCCGCCCTGCGGCTGCGGCCGAGACAGTCGGTCGCCGCACGCATGTCGCGTCCTGCACGCCTGGCCGAGCAAACGGTCGTGCCGCGCGGATCGGGTCATGCCCCGAGCCGCCGGTGCCCTTCCACTGGTCGTCGCGCGCAGCCGCCTCGCGGAGATCCAGATGCGGGCCCTGGGCCTAGATGTCGTAGTAGAGGTAGAACTCCCACGGGTGCGGCCGGAGGCGCACGGCGTCGAGCTCCCGCTCGCGCTTGTAGGCGATCCAGGTGTCGATCAGGTCGGCGGTGAAGACCCCTCCGGCCTTGAGGTACTCCTGGTCGCTCTCCAGGGCGGCGAGGGCCTCGTCGAGGGAGCCCGGCACCTGAGGCACCTGGGCCAGCTCCTCGGGCGGGAGGTCGTACAGGTCCTTGTCGACCGGGTCGGGCGGCTCGATGCGGTTCTGCACGCCGTCGAGGCCGGCCATGAGCATGGCCGAGAAGGCCAGGTAGGGGTTGCAGGACGGGTCGGGGCAGCGGAACTCGAGGCGCTTGGCCTTGGGGCTCTTGGAGTAGAGCGGGATGCGCACCGCCGCCGACCGGTTCCGCTGGGAGTAGACCAGGTTCACCGGCGCCTCGTAGCCCGGCACCAGCCGCTTGTAGGAGTTGGTGGTGGGAGCAGCGAAGGCGAGGATCGACGGGGCGTGGGTGAGCAGGCCGCCGATGTACCACCGGGCCATGTCGGAGATGCCCCCGTAGCCCGTCTCCGAGAAGAAGAGGGGCTCGCCACCCTTCCAGAGCGACTGGTGGGTGTGCATGCCCGAGCCGTTGTCCTGGAAGATCGGCTTGGGCATGAACGTGACCGACAGGTTCCGGGCCCATGCCACCGACTTGGTGATGTACTTGTAGAGCATCAGCTTGTCGGCCATGCGCAGCAGGGTGTCGAAGCGCATGTCGATCTCGGCCTGGCCGGCGGTGCCGACCTCGTGGTGCTGGATCTCCACCTCGATGCCCAGCTTCTCCATGGCCAGGATCATCTCCGACCGCACGTCCTGGAGGTGGTCCATCGGCGGGACGGGGAAGTAGCCCTCCTTGTACCGGGGCTTGAAGCCCAGGTTGGGGTTCTCCTCCTTGTCGGAGTTCCAGACGCCCTCGACGGAGTCGACCGAGTAGAAGGCCGAGTGCTGGTCCTGGCTGAAGCGTACGTCGTTGAAGATGTAGAACTCGGCCTCGGGGCCGAAGTAGGCCGTGTCGGCGAGCCCGGTGGACACCAGGTAGTCCTCGGCCTTCTTGGCCACGTAGCGCGGGTCACGGGAGTAGGGCTCGCCGGTGACCGGGTCGCGGACGAAGCAGTTGACGTTGAGCGTCTTGTGCTCCCGGAACGGGTCGATGATGACCGTGTTGGGGTCGGGCACCAGGAGCATGTCCGACTCCTGGATCTCCTGGAACCCCCGGATGGAGGAGCCGTCGAACCCGAAGCCCTCCTCGAACCCGTCCTCGCTCAGCTCGTGGGCCGGAGCGGAGAAGTGCTGCATGAGGCCCGGGAGATCGCAGAAGCGGAAGTCGATGATCTCCACCCCTTCGTCCTGGACCAGGCGCACGACATCGGCCGGGCTGCGTTCCTCCACGGTTTTCCCCCTTCTGGGCTCCGGAACGGCGCTCACCCTGCCGCCCACGGGTTTCGCACCGGTTGCACCTTCATGAACGGAGTGTGAAACGGGGAGGTGGCCCCCGCGATGCCTGCGAAGATAGCCAACAACGTCCCGCCCACGACAGTCCGGCGCCGGTCGGGCCGCCCGGGAGGAGAACATGGAACGCCAGCAGGACTACGTGCTCCGGTCGGTGGAGGAGCGCAACATCCGCTTCATCCGCCTGTGGTTCACCGACGTCCTCGGTCAGCTGAAATCGATCGCCATCGTCCCCGGCGAGCTCGAGAACGCCTTCGAGGAGGGGATGACCTTCGACGGGTCGGCGGTCGACGGCTTCAGCCGGGTGCAGGAGAGCGACATGCTCCTCCAGCCCGACCCCAACACCTTCGAGCTCCTGCCCTGGCGGGGCGAGGAGGCCCCGGTCGCCCGCATGTTCTGCGACGTCACCAACCTCGACGGCACCCCCTTCGAGGGCGACCCCCGCCACGTGCTGCGCCGCAACATGGACCGCGCCCGCGCCCGGGGGTTCTCCTTCTACGTCGGCCCCGACATGGAGTTCTTCTACTTCGCCAAGCAGAACGACCACAGCGCGCCGGCCCCGCTGGACCACGGCTCCTACTTCGACCTCACCACCGTCGACGTGGCCACCGACCTGCGGCGGCGGACGATCCTGGCCCTGGAGTCGATCGGCATCCCGGTGCGCTACAGCCACCACGAGGACAGCCCCAGCCAGCACGAGATCGACCTGCGCTACACCGACGCCCTGACCATGGCCGACAACGTCACCACCTTCAAGCTGGTGGTGAAGGAGATCGGCCACGAGCGGGGCGTGCACGCCACCTTCATGCCCAAGCCCCTCGTGGGCGTCCAGGGCTCGGGGATGCACACCCACGTGTCGCTGTTCGAGGGCGACCAGAACGCCTTCCACGACCCCGGCGACGAGTTCAACCTGTCCAAGGTGGCCAAGGGCTTCATCGCCGGCATCCTGCACCACGCCCGGGAGATCACGGCCGTCACCAACCAGTGGGTCAACTCCTACAAGCGCCTGGTGGTCGGCTTCGAGGCGCCAGTGTACGTGGCCTGGGCCCGCAACAACCGCTCCGCCCTCGTCCGGGTCCCGGGGTCGAAGCGGGGCAAGGAGTCCTCGACGCGCCTGGAGTTCCGCTCTCCCGATCCGGCGTGCAACCCCTACCTGGCGTTCGCCGTCATCCTCGCCGCCGGCCTCCGGGGGATCGAGAACTCCTACGAGCTCCCGCCCGAGCTCACCGCCAACCTCTACGAGATGACCCCCGAGGAGCGCATGGCCGAGGGCGTCGAGGCCCTACCGGGTTCGCTCGAGGAGGCGGTCGCGTGCATGGAGGGCTCGGAGCTGGTGGCCGAGGCCCTCGGCGAGCATGTCTTCGAGTGGTTCATCCGCAACAAGCGGGCCGAGTGGGAGGAGTACCGCACCCAGGTCACTCCCTTCGAGATCGACCTGCGCTACACCGACGCCCTGACCATGGCCGACAACGTCACCACCTTCAAGCTGGTGGTGAAGGAGATCGGCCACGAGCGGGGCGTGCACGCCACCTTCATGCCCAA
>DASZOE010000341.1:0-1979 GCA_035550945.1 Acidimicrobiales bacterium | reverse complement strand
CCCCTCTACTACGCGGTGCTCCACGGGTGGACGGCGGTCTTCGGCACGGGCACATTCGCCGTCCGGGCCCTCTCCGGGATGTTCGCGCTGGCCGCCCTGCCGCTCGTCTGGGTCGCGGGGCGGCGGGTGGGAGGACGGCGGACCGCCAACGCCGCACTGCTCCTGCTGGCCGCGTCGCCGTTCGCGGTCCGCTACAGCACCGAGGCCCGGATGTACTCGATGCTCGTCGTGCTCGCCCTCGCCGGGTGGCTCCTCTTCGACGACCTCATGCGGCGCTTCTCCTGGCTCCGGGCCGGCGCGCTGGCCCTCGTCACCGGCGCTGCCCTCCTCACCCACTACTGGTCGTTCTCCGTGCTCGCCGTCGCCGCCGCCGCCGCGGGCTGGCGAGCCCGCCGTGGTCCCCGGCGGGCCGAGGCTCTCCGGGTGCTGGCCGCCCTCGGCGCCGGCTGCGCCCTGTTCCTCCCGTGGGCCCCGTCGTTCGTCCACCAGCTCGGCCACACCGGTACGCCGTGGGGGGGCCCGGCCGGGTTCCGCGTCCTCTTCGACACGGTGTTCCAGTTCACGGGCGGCTTCTGGGACCCGGGCTTCGTGCTCGGCCTCCTGGCCTGGGCCCTGATCGCGCTGGCCCTGCTCGGCAAGGCCGTGGACGGGCGCCGGGTGGAGCTCGACCTCCGTACCCGCCCCGAGGGTCGAGCTCTGGCGATCGCGGCCTTCGGCAGCCTGGCTGTCGGGATCGTCGTCGGGTTCGTGACCCAGTCGGCTTTCGCGGCGCGGTACACGGCGATCCTCTTCCCGTTCGTGCTCCTCCTCGTGGCCCTGGGGACGGGCGTGCTCACCGACGCCCGGGTGTACCGGGGGGTGCTCACCCTCGCTGTGGTGCTGGGACTGATAGCCATCGTCCCCGGCGTCTTCGGGGAACGGACGGCCGCCCCGAAGGTCGCCCGCATCCTGTCGGCCGAGGCCCAGCCCGGTGACGTCGTGGCCTACTGCCCCGACCAGCTCGGTCCCTCCGTGAGCCGGCTGCTCGACCACGATCGGGGCCTCGTGCAGCTGACCTTCCCCACCGCCGGGCCCCCCGACCGGGTGGACTGGGTGGACTACGGCTCCCGCAACCGGGCGGCCCCGGTGGCCCCCTTCGCCCAGCTCCTGCTCGAGCGGGCCGGCTCCGACCGCACCATCTGGCTCGTGTGGTCGACCGGCTACCGGACCTTCGGCACCAAGTGCAGCGCGATGGCCGACGCGCTGGAGGAGGCCCGCCCCCAGATGACCCGGCGGCTCAAGATCTCCACGCGCTACTTCGAGCGTGCCGGGCTGATCCAGTTCGCACCCGGCCCGTGAGCCGGGCGCCGGCTCCGGCCGGCCTGCGGGGCCCGAACGCAGTGGACGGCCCGGCCGCGACCGGCGGGAAGTGGCTTCGGGTGCGCGCCGACGTGGCGGCGGCCCTGCCCGGGTGGGTGGTGGCCCGGGTGGTGGTGCTCGGCGCCCTGGCGGTGGCCCACGTCGTGGCGGCCCGCGTCGACCTGCGGCTCCCGGGCTACTCCGAGCGGCTGTCCCGGGGGCTGCTGGCCTGGGACGGGCGCTGGTACCTCGACATCGCCCGAGAGGGGTACGAGGCCCTCCCCGACGAGAGCCTGCGCTTCTTCCCCCTGTATCCCCTGCTGGGCCGGGCCTTCTCGCCTCTCTTCGGCGGTCACGTCGGCGCCGCCCTCCTGGCCGTCTCCAACCTGTCGGCCCTCGCCCTGGGGGCCCTCGTCCACCGGCTGTGCCTCACCGAGACGGACGACCCCGCCCTGGCCCGGCGGGCGGCGTGGCTCGTGGCCCTGGTGCCGCCGTTCTTCGTGACGGTGATGGGCTACAGCGAGCCCCTCGCCCTGGCCCTGGCGGTGTGGTGCTTCTCGGCCCTGCGCCGGGGAAGCTGGGGGTGGGCGGCCGTCGCCGGCCTCCTCGCCGGCTTCGTGCGGCCCGTGGGGATCCTGCTC
>DASZOE010000340.1:0-2895 GCA_035550945.1 Acidimicrobiales bacterium | reverse complement strand
TGACGGTGGCGAAGCGGGGCCGCAGGTGCAGCACGTGGGCGGGCTGCACCGCGGGGTCGAGGCGCACGTAGGGATGGGGCCCCTGCCACACGAACGTGGTGTCGGTGAGCTCGTCGTGGGCGTCGAAGGGGAGGTCGGCAGGGAGGCCGAGCAGGTCGAGGTCGAGGGTGAGCCAGTCCTGCTGAGGGTTGTGAGGATCGAGGTTCACCACGACGAGGACGACATCGGTGCCGTCGTCGTTCTGCTTGGACCAGGCGATGATGTTGTCGTTGGACGAGGCGTGGAAGTGCGTCTCCCGCAGCTGCTGCAGCGCCGGGTGGCGACGGCGGATGCCGTTGAGCCGGGTGATCAGCGGCGCCAGGGACCCGGGGTCGTCCCAGTTGCGGTGCTTGATCTCGTACTTCTCCGACCAGAGGTACTCCTCGTTGGAGTCCGAGGCGGGCACGTTCTCGCACAGCTCGTAGCCGCTGTAGATGCCGTAGGACGGCACCATGGTGGCAGCCAGCACCAGGCGCATCCGGAACGCCGCCGGGGGCCCGTTGCGCAGTGGCCCGGACAGGATGTCGGGGGTGTTGGGCCAGAAGTTCGGACGCATGTAGTCGGCCTTGGGGCCCTGCGCGAGCTCCTCCACGTACTCGGTGAGCTCCGCCTTTCCGGTCCGCCACGTGAAGTACGTGTAGCTCTGGCTGAAGCCAACCTCGGCCAGCTTGGCCATCATCTTGGGTCGGGTGAAGGCCTCGGCCAGGAAGACGGTGTCGGGGTACTCGGTCCGGATCTCGGGGATCACCCACTCCCAGAAGGCGAGGGGCTTGGTGTGGGGGTTGTCGACCCGGAAGATGCGGACGCCGTGCCCGATCCAGAACTCGAAGATCTCCCGGCACGCGTCCCAGAGCGCGACGCGGGCCTCCTCGGGCTCGGGCCAGAAGTTGATCGGGTAGATGTCCTGGTACTTCTTGGGGGGGTTCTCGGCGTACCGGATCGACCCGTCGGGCCGCTTGTGGAACCACTCCGGGTGCTCGCTCACCCACGGGTGGTCGGGCGAGCACTGGAGGGCGTAGTCGATGGCCACCTCCATGCCCAGACCGTGGGCGGCCTCGACGAGGTAGTCGAAGTCCTCGATCGTCCCCAGCTCGGGGGCGACGGCCGTATGACCCCCCTGGGAGGAGCCGATGGCCCAGGGGCTGCCGGGGTCGTGGGGCCCGGGTTCGAGGCTGTTGTTGCGGCCCTTGCGGTAGGTGCGCCCGATGGGGTGGACAGGCGGCGTGTAGACGACGTCGAAGCCCATCTCCGCCACCGCCGGAAGGCGGCGGTCCGCCGTCCCCCGCAGGCCTCCTTCCGACCGGGGGAAGAGCTCGTACCACGCGCCCACCAGGGCCCGCTCGCGGTCGACCCACAGCCCCTGGGGCTGGCTCTCGGTGCGGTCGGTGGCGTCCGGCACCCCCTCGAGGACCGTCGCGAACTCCGGATCGAGGGCCGCCTGCAGCCGCTCGGCCACGGGCACCGACTCGTCGCGCAGCCCGGCCGCCACTTCGCTCAACCGCGCCCGGTCGCCCTCGGCCACCTGCGAGGCCTGGTCGTCGAGGATGTCCGCCCCCTCGGCGCACTCGAGGGCGACGTCCTGGCCGGCCTCGTGCTTGACCCCCGTCTCCTTGCGCCACGTGGCGAAGCGGTCGGTCCAGGCCTCGATGAGGAAGGTGTGGGAGCCGAGGGCCGCGGGTTCGATCACCGCCTCCCAGCGGTCGTTGCCCAGGTCCTGCATGGGGACGTCGAGCCACTTGGACTCACCCGAGGGCCGCCACCGGACCCGGGCTGCCAGCACCGCGTGCCCGTCCTTGAACACGTCGGCCGACACCCGCACGGCCTCGCCGATGATCGCCTTGGCGGGGTGCTCGTCGTTCGGAGTCCGGGGGCGGACGTCGTCGATCACGATGCGACCGGTCATCCGGCCCCACGGTAGCCCGCGGGCCCCGGGGCGGTCAGAGTGCCGTCCGAGGGCCCGCAGATTGCCTGCGTCGGGGGATCACTTCTAGCGTTCGCAGACTGTGAGCGAGCGCAGCGAGCGAAGCAGGCCGAGCGAGCGGCCAGGCCGGGCGAGCGAGCACCAGCTCGCCGTGCGGCGATGGGGTCGGGGGGCGCCGCGCCCAGCGAGAATGCCGTGAGGGCTCTCCAGAGCTTCACCGTGCGCCCGCGGCTCCCGCGCTCGCTCGCGCCGCTCGAGGAGCTGTCCCGGAACCTGCGCTGGTCCTGGGACCGCTCGACCCGGGACCTCTTCCGCTCGATCGACCCGGAGGCGTGGGAGCGCAGCGGGAACGACCCTGTCGCCCTCCTGGGCACGGTCGGGAGGCGCCGCCTCGAGGCGCTGGCCGCCGACGAGGACTTCCTCGGGGCCATGATCGCCGTCCACGCCGACCTCCGCCAGCACCTGGAAGGCGACCTCTGGTTCCAGTCGACCGGCCACCGCCTGGGGTGCGTGGCCTACTTCTCGCCCGAGTTCGGCATCTCCGAGGCCCTGCCCCAGTACTCCGGCGGCCTCGGCGTGCTGGCCGGCGACCACCTCAAGGCGGCCAGCGGCCTGGGCGTCCCGGTGGTCGCCGTCGGGCTGCTCTACCGGGAGGGGTACTTCCGCCAGGGCCTGGCCGCCGACGGTTGGCAGGAGGAGCGCTACGTCACCCTCGACCCCGAGGCCATGGCCCTCACCCTTTGCGAAGGGGTGCGGGTGGAGGTCGAGCAGGCCGACCGGCCCCTGGCGGCGCAGGTGTGGAAGGCCGCGGTCGGGCGCATCCCGCTCTACCTCCTCGACACCGACCTGGAGGAGAACGACCCCGGCGGGCGCTCGGTCACCGACCGGCTGTACGGCGGTGACATCGAGCACCGGCTGCGCCAGGAGATCCTGCT
>DASZOE010000339.1:0-1993 GCA_035550945.1 Acidimicrobiales bacterium | reverse complement strand
CTTAAGAACCCCGTCCTCCAGGCCGGCTTGCAGCCGCTGTTGCGCCTCGGGGCCGGTCAGCTCTGAGTCGTTCTGGTCGGCCTCGTAGCCGACGGTCTCCAGGGCCAGACCGGGGCAGATGGCGTCGGCCCCGTCGCCGACGGGCCCGGGGGCCTGCGGGCGGCCGTCGACCGCCTCTGCGACCAGGCCGAGCGGCTGGCCGGCGAGGGCGTCGGGATCCTGGTGGTCGACGACGGCAACGTCTCGGACGAGCGCGCGCCGGTGCCGGCGCTGGTCGCCACCGGCGCCGTCCACCACCGCCTGGTGGCCCGGGGCCTGCGCTCGAACACGAGCCTGGTGGTGTCGGCCGACGACGCCCGCGACGTGCACTACATCGCGTGCCTGCTCGGGTACGGCGCCGACGCCATCTGTCCGGGGCTGGCCCTGGAGACGGTCGCCCACGAGGCCGACCGCAACGACGACTCCGAGCTGTCCGGCCCCGAGGCCCAGAACCGCCTCCAGTCGGCCATGGAGGACGGCGTCCTCAAGGTCATGTCCAAGATGGGCATCTCCACGGTGGACTCCTACCGGGGCGCCCAGATCTTCGAGATCCTCGGGCTCGGACCCGAGGTCGTCGACGTGTGCTTCGCCGGCACGCCGTCGGTGGTGGGCGGTATCGGCTGGGACGCGCTGGGCGAGGACGCCCTGACCCGTCACACCAACGCCCGCATCGGCGAGGGGGGCTTCTACCGCTCGCTGAAGCGCGCCGGGTCCGAGTACCACACCCACAACGACGAGGTCACCAAGGCCCTCAACGAGATGAAGGCCGCCCACCTCCTCCAGGCCGCGGTCAAGCAGGGCAGCGACGAGACGTACGAGCGCTTCGCGGCCCTGGTGAACGACCGTCCGCCCACCGAGCTGCACGACCTGCTCGAGCTCGTGCCCGCCGGGCCGCCCGTGCCCCTCGACGAGGTGGAGCCGGCCCGGGCCATCACCCGGCGGTTCTCCACCGGCGCCATGTCCCACGGCGCCCTCTCGCGGGAGGCCCACGAGACGCTGGCCGAGGCCATGAACCTGATCGGCGGCATGTCCAACTGCGGCGAGGGCGGAGAGAGCAGGGCCCGCTTCGCCACCCGGGGCCGTCCCACCGGCGACAAGAACAGCCGCATCAAGCAGATCGCGTCCGGACGCTTCGGCGTCACGCCCGAGTACTGCGCCTACGCCGACGAGCTCAACATCAAGATCGCCCAGGGCTCCAAGCCGGGCGAGGGCGGCCAGATCCCGGGGGCCAAGGTGTCCGAGGAGATCGCCACCCTCCGCCACACCCAACCGGGCATCGGGCTGATCTCGCCGCCGCCCCACCACGACATCTACTCCATCGAGGACCTGGCCCAGCTCATCTACGACCTGAAGCAGGTCAACCGCCTGGCCGAGGTATCCGTGAAGCTCGTGGCCGAGGACGGCGTGGGCACCATCGCCGCGGGCGTGGCCAAGGCTCTGGCCGAGACCATCCACATCAGTGGCTGCAACGGGGGCACCGGGGCCTCACCCCTCATGTCCATCAAGCACGCCGGGCTCCCGTGGGAGCTCGGTGTGGCCGACACCCAAAGGGCCCTGGTGGACAACGCGCTGCGCGACCGGGTGCGGGTGCGCATGGACGGGGGGCTGCTGACGGGGCGAGACATCCTCATGGCCGCCCTCCTCGGCGCCGACGAGTACTCCTTCGGCACCGCGGCCATGATCGCCGAGGGCTGCATCATGGCCCGGGCCTGCCACAAGGACACGTGCCCCACCGGCATCGCCACCCAGCGGCCCCACCTGCGGGCCAAGTTCCAGGGCACGGCCGAGGGCGTGGCCGCCTACATGCTGTTCATCGCCGAGGAGGTCCGGAAGGGCCTCGCCGCCCTCGGCCTGCGCACGCTCGACGAGGCCATCGGGCGGGTCGAGTGCCTGCGCCAGAAGCGGACGGGCGACCCCCGCGCCGACAGCATGGACCTCACCCCGCTCATCACCC
>DASZOE010000338.1:0-2825 GCA_035550945.1 Acidimicrobiales bacterium | reverse complement strand
ACGCCCGGTGCACCGCTCCTGCGGCCCAGTGCCCGGTGATCGCCCCCGAGTGGGAGGACCCCAAGGGCGTCCCCATCTCCGCCATCCTCGTCGGCGGCCGGCGCTCGTCGGTGGTTCCCCTCGTCCACGAGGCCTTCGACTGGCGCCACGGGGTCTTCCTGGGCTCGATCATGGCGTCGGAGACCACCGCCGCCCAGGCCGGGGCGGTGGGCAAGCTGCGCCGCGACCCCTTCGCCATGCTGCCCTTCTGCGGCTACAACATGGCCGACTACCTGGGCCACTGGCTGGAGATGGGCGAGGGCGGCGACCAGTCGAAGCTGCCCAAGCTCTTCTACGTCAACTGGTTCCGCAAGGACGCCGAGGGCCGGTGGTTGTGGCCGGGGTTCGGCGAGAACAGCCGGGTGATCGCCTGGGTCATCGAGCGGGTGCTCGGACGGGGCGAAGCGGTGGAGACGCCGATCGGCCTCCTCCCTGCGCCGGGCGCCATTTCCACCGACGGCCTCGACGTCGCGGCCGAGGACATGGACGAGCTGCTGCGGGTCGACGTCGAGGAGTGGCGGCGGGAGATCCCCTCCATCGAGGAGCACTACGCCAATCTGGGCGAGCGCGTCCCCGACGGCCTGCGCGACGAGCTCACCGCCATGGAGAAGCGCCTCAGCGCCAACTGAGGCCCACCCCCGTTCTGGGGACGCTGAGCGCCGATTGTCGGCGTCGAGCGTCCCCGGAACGGTGGGGGCTACCATGCCGCCCGTCCGTCGGTCCAGGAGGGGTTCGTGCCATGGCCGTGCACGCATACGTGCTGATCCAGACCGAAGTGGGGAAGGCCGCCCAGGTGGCCGACGAGGTGGCCCGCATCGACGGCGTGGTCGCCGCCGAGGACGTCACCGGTCCCTACGACGTGATCGTGCGGGCCGAGGCCGAGAGCATGGACGAGCTCGGCAAGCTGGTGGTGAGCCGGGTGCAGCTCATCGACGGCATCACCCGCACCCTCACCTGCCCGGTCGTGCATCTCTGACCGGTACTCAGCCCCGGCCCCGGCCGACCCTTCCCGCCCGGCGGGCGTGGCGCTCCAGGGCCAGGCCCACGAGCCGGTCGACGAGCTCGGGATAGGGCACCCCGCTGGCCTCCCACAGCATCGGGTACATGGAGATCGGCGTGAAGCCGGGGATGGTGTTCACCTCGTTCACCAGCAGCCCACGGCCCCCCTCGTCCCAGAAGAAGTCGACGCGGGCCATGGCCTCGGCCCGCACCGCGGAGAAGGCGGCCACCGCCATCCGGCGCACCTCCCCGGCCACGTCGCCGGGAAGGGGGGCGGGCACGAGGAGCTCGGCCCTGCCCTCGAGGTACTTGTCCTCGTAGTCGTAGAACTCCCGGCTGGGACGGATCTCGCCGGGCACCGACGGCTCGGGCGGGTGGTCGCCCAGGACCCCGCACTCGATCTCCCGCCCGGTGATCGCCTCCTCGACCACGATCCACTCCCCGTAGGAGAGGGCGGCCTGCACCGCAGGGCGCAGGCCGGCGGCATCGGCGACCTTGGCCACGCCCACCGACGACCCCAGGGCCGCGGGCTTCACGAACGCCGGCCACCCCAGCTCGGCCCCCACCCGCTCCTCGAGGGAGTCGTCGACGTCCCACTCCCGCAGGGCCAGCCACCGGGCCACCGGGATGCCGGCCGCCACCAGGAGGCGCTTGGTGGCGTCCTTGTCCATGCACGCGGCCGACCCGAGCACGCCCGACCCGACATAGGGCACCCCGGCCAGCTCGCACAGGCCCTGGACGGTGCCGTCCTCGCCGAAAGGCCCGTGGAGCAGGGGAAGGACGACGATCCGGGCGTCGTCGGGCCGCGTCGACCCGCCGGTGCCCAGGGCCTCGAAGGCCCCCACCTCGGGGCCCCGGGCCTCGACCGCCGGAGGGAGGGCGGCCGGGCCGCCCTCGGCCAGCACCTTGGCCGCCTCCTCGGCCAGCACCCAGCGGCCGTCGCGGGTGATGCCCACGGGGACGACGTCGTAGCGCCGGGGGTCCACGGCCCGGAGCACCGACACGGCGGTGACGCAGGAGACGTCGTGCTCCGCCGAACGCCCGCCGAAGAGCACGACGAGGCGGATGCGCTCGTTCCCGGTCACGGTCGTCCCACGACCATGGCCCGGATGCCCAGGCCCATGATGAACAGGCCGCCGCCCCCGTAGAGGAGGTAGAGGCGGTGGCGGACCTGCTGGCGGTACGAGTAGATGACCCCCACGGCGATGATGGCGAGGAATCCGTAGAACATGTGGAACTGGGGTGCCTCCCGCCCCTGGCCCGACACCAGGGCCACGCCCAGGACCACTTGCACGAAGACGGCCAGCTCCACGAGCACGGTGAACCACCACAGGGCGCGGGTGCGCAGCGACCGGAGCCAGTGGGCGGCGCCCGCCCACAGCCCGGCCAGCCCGTTGCCGATGACGACCACCCACGACCACGCCTCGTGCACCTCGAGCAGCGTGCCCAGTGTGGCGGCGCCCGGCCCGCTCACCCCCGCGCTCGTGAGGTCACGGCAGGCCCTCGAACACGTCGGTCTCACACGTGCCCGGCGGGGCCCCGTCGAGGATGTACCACTCCCAGCCGAAGGCCTCGACTAAGTGCTCGAGGGGCATGGAGAGGAAGAACGACGTCTCCGAGATCTGGCTGCCGTGGGCGGCCATCGCCCGGCGCTTGACGTCGACGAGGTCGCGGACGTCGACGGTCGTCGTGATGAGGTCCTCGGCCACGCCGATGTCGAACTCCTCGGCATCGATGTCGCCCGGGAGGACCGCGCCCTCCTCCCGGGCCCGGGCGATGCCCCGCAG
>DASZOE010000337.1:0-1808 GCA_035550945.1 Acidimicrobiales bacterium | reverse complement strand
CCGTGACATTGCCCTCGTCGTCGTAGAAGCCCAGGTCCCGGCCGGCCCTCTCCAGCAGCCCGTACCCGCCCGTCCGCCCCGGCCGCCATTCCTTCAGCCCCTCCAGGTCGAGCAGGGCGCGGACCCCGGGATCGTCGTAGGACATCCCCAGCAGGAGGTCCCGGAAGCGGTCGAGGAGACCGGACGCCGGCGCCGGCCCGACCACCGTGAAGTTGCAGTGGTCGTAGACGGGCGTCTGGCTGAGCACCCGCGTGGCGCCGGCGGGCAGGGTGCCCTGGGCGGAGAACACGAGGTGGTTGCCGTCGATCATGCATGCGGCGTCGACCTCGCCGGCCATCAGGGCCCGGGCCGCGTCCCGCTCCCCGCCGACGTGGTCGCCGTGCTTGCCCACGGCGGCGTCGTGGCGGCGCACCTCGAAATCCTCGCCCGGAGCCATGCCTGCGGCCGCCAGGTGGCCCAGGGGGATGAGCGTCGCCTGGGGCGAGTCGACGGCCCCGACACCGACCACCCGCCCGGCCAGGTCGGCCACCTCCCGGACGGGCCCGTCGGCCCGCACCACGATCACCGATGTGAGGTCGCAGTCGGAGTCCCGCATGGCGACCGCGGCCACGTCCCGGCCCGCGGCCGCGGCCAGGCGGCGGGACCGGGCCCAGGCGAGGGGCGAGTTCCAGGCCACCGAGATCTCCCCGGCGACCAGCGCCTCCACCTGGCGCTCGTAGTTGGAGTAGAGGACATAGTCGAGCTCGAGCCCCTGGCTCCGGAACCAGTCCCGGAAGCCCTCCCAGATCGTGACGACCTTGTCGTCGTAGGCGACCGCTCCCAACACCAGCGCTTCCATCAGAAGAGCGGGAGGCCGCAGGCGACGCGGCCGACGAAGTCGTAGAGCGTGTCCGTGGTCGGCGCCATGACCGTGGCCGCCCGGGCGTCCCGGAAGTTGCGCTCGACGCCGACCTCCTTGCGGTAGGCGGACCCGCCGCAGACCCGCATGGCCAGGTCGGTCACGGCCGCGGCCGCCTCGCTGGCCGCGGCCTTGACCTCCAAGATCCGCAGGACGGCGTCGGGACGGCCTGCCTCCAGGGCGGCGAGGGTGTCGCGGAGCAGGGCCTCGGCCGAGTCGGTCATGATGCGCATGCGAGCCACGTAGGCCCGGGTCGTCGGGTCGTCGGCCAGGGACTGGTCGAGGTGCTGCAGGCGGGTGCCGGCCACGAAGGCGGCGGACCTGGTGGTGGCCACGTCGGCCGTGCCGATCGAGAACGCCGCGTTCATCACCTGGAACCAGCGGAGGACGGTGCCGACCATGACGTCGAAGCCGCCGCCGTCGGGGCCGAGCTTGGCGTCGGCGTCCACCACCACCCCCTCGGCGAGCATAGGGCTCGACCTGTTGCCCCGCAGCCCCAGCCCGTCGAAGGGGGCACCGGCGGAGAGGCCGGCGGCACCAGCCGGGACCAGCCACAGGGTGCTGGGCCCCTCGGCGGCCAGCGGGCGGCTCGACCACACGTACCCGTCGGCCTCGCCGGCCGAGGTCACCCAGCTCTTGCGGGCATCGAGACGTATCTGCCCGTCGGCGACCGTCGCCGAGCCCAGAGGTACCCAGAAGTGGCTGCGGGACCCTGCCTCCGAGAAGGCCAGGGTGCCCACGTAGCGGCCGGCGGCGATGGCCTCCCGCACCTCGGCGGGGCCGTGGGCCTCGAGGACGGCGGTCGCCGCGTAGTGCATGAGGACGACCATGGCCGTGGACCCGCAGTGACGGGCCAGCTCCCGGACGACGGCGGCCGCGGCCCGGGGGCCCTCGCCCATCCCCCCCAGCT
>DASZOE010000336.1:0-3523 GCA_035550945.1 Acidimicrobiales bacterium | reverse complement strand
GGGTGGTGATGTTCCGGTCGACGGACACACCCTGGAACCCGGCGACGACCACGATCTGGCCCTGGGCGAGCCCCTCCCGGAGGCGGTCAGCCTTGACCTCGAGGATCTTGGCCCGGCCGTGGACCGAGTCGGTGACGATGCCGGCCTGGCTCCCGGTAAACGAAGTGGCCGGGAGCCCCCGGTCCCAGATGGCTATGCACAGCAGGGCCATGGAGATGCGCTCGCCCGCGGTCTGGAGCATGTCGAGCTCGCGGCCCGGTGGCGAGGGGGCGACCTCGTGGGCGAGCCGGAGGAGGTCGTCGGTGGTCTTGCCCATGGCGCTGACCACCACGACGACGTCATGGCCCTCCGCCCGCGTGCGGACCACGTGGTCGGCGACGGCGCGGATGCGGTCGGGATCGGCGACAGAGGTGCCGCCGTACTTCTGGACGACGAGGCTCATGAGGATTTCGGCACGGCGACGGCGACGAGGCTACCAGCGACGGTCGTGGCTACCGGATGGGCCGATAGCGTGGCCCGCCGTGGCCACGACACGGAGCCGGAAGCGCCAGCGCCAGAAGCAGAGCCGGGCGGCACGCCAGGCCGCCGTCCTCCGGGCTCGCCAGCGGCGCAGCCGGCGCAACCGGGTCGTCGTGGCCGGGTTCCTGGCCCTGGTCCTCGTGCTCGGTATCGCCACCCTCGTCAGCGGCGGGGGCCAGAGCGAGGACCGCTGCCCGAAGGCCGACGGGTCCTCTCCCCGCACCACCCGGTTCGGGGCGCCGCCCCCGCCCTGCATCGACACGGCCCGCACCTACGTGGCTGAGATGGTCACCAGCAAGGGCAACATCACCATCGCCCTGGACGCCAAGCGGGCACCGACGACGGTGAACAACTTCGTGGTCCTGGCCCGCTACCACTTCTACGACGGGCTGACCTTCCACCGGGTCGTGCCCAACTTCGTCATCCAGGGCGGTGACCCCCCGGGAACCGGGGGGGGCGGCCCGGGCTACACCTTCCCCGACGAGCTCCCCGAGGCCGGCCAGTACAAGGTCGGCTCCGTGGCCATGGCCAACTCCGGGCCCGACACCAACGGCAGCCAGTTCTTCATCGTGAGTGGCGACACCGGCGCCGACCTGGAGCCCAAGTACTCGCTGTTCGGCGAGGTCACCGCCGGCCTCGACGTGGTCGAGGCCATCGAGGCCCTGGGCAACCCCGACGACAGGGCGGGCCGGCCCCGCGAGATCGTCACCATCGAATCCGTCACCATCGAGGAGAGCTGACCATGCCCACCGAGTGCCCTGCCGCCGACGGGTCGAGCCCCCAGCGTCGGCACTTCGACGGGCCCCCGCCCATGTGCATCGACCCGGCCCGCACCTACACGGCCACTATGGCCACGTCCAAGGGCACCATGACGATCTCCCTGGACCCGGGCTCGGCGCCGAATACGGTCAACAACTTCGTGGTGCTGGCCCGCTACCACTACTTCGACGGCGTGACCTTCCACCGCATCATCCCGGGGTTCGTCCTCCAGGGCGGCGACCCCGAGGGCACGGGCCGGGGCGGTCCGGGCTACCGCTTCGCCGACGAGCTGCCCCGCCCGGGCCGCTACGAGGTGGGATCGCTGGCCATGGCCAACGCGGGGCCGAACACCAACGGGAGCCAGTTCTTCATCATCAGCGGCCCCGACGGCACGCGCCTCCCGCCGCAGTACTCCCTGTTCGGCAAGGTGGTGAGCGGGCTCGACGTGGTCGCGGCGATCGAGGCCGTGGGCTCGGGCTCGGGCAAGCCCCGGGAGAAGGTCACCATCGAGTCGGTGACCATCGCCGAGACCTAGGCGGTCCCGTCGGCCGACGCTTACTCCCGGCCCGACCCCTAGGTCGGCAGGGCCTCCAGCCCCACCTCGCGGCCGTCCTGGAAGACCACCGCCTTGCCCGCGCCCTCGACCGCCCACGACCTGTCGGGGCGGCGGATGAGGGCGGTCTGCTCGTCGATGGCCACGACGGGGAGCGACGCCGGAGCCATCTCGATCGTCCGCTTGGCCTTCTCGGGGGACCACGTGTCGTGGTGGGGGATGACCGCGACCTGGGCCACGAGGGCGAGCCCGAGGGTGAACGCCCCGCCCCGGGGGTCGACCATGGGGTCGCAGAGCACCATCGCCCCCGCCGAGGAGCCGGCCAGGACGGCGCCGTCGTGCCAGGCCGCGACCAGGGCGTCCCAGACGGCGGAGTCCTTGAGCACCGAGCGCAGGTGCATGGGCGAGCCCCCGGCCAGGTAGAGGAACCGGCTGCGGCGGACGGCGTCGGCGTTGGCCGGGTCCTCGGCCTCGGAGCGGTGGAGGACCATGAGGCCCCGGGCCTGACCGCCGAAGGAGCCGAACCAGCGTTGGGCCGTCTCCACCGCCCGCTCCGGATGCTCGTACGCCGCCGCCGTCGGGAGCACGAGCACCTCGGGGTTGCCGGCCTCCTCGAGCAGGGCGCGGTCGAAGGTGCACCCGTCACGCCACTCCGCCCCACCCACGAGAACCAGCGGTCCGCTCATATGGAGACGGACGCTACCCGGCGGCCGGTGCTGCGGGGCCACACGGCGAAGCAGCGCTCATCGACGGCGCCGAAGGAGTAGGCCGGGTACAGCCCGCCGAACATGGCCCGGGTCCGCTCCGACCAGGCCAGGGCCTCGGGCGCCGAGATCCGGTGGAAGACCTGGAGCACGCCGCCCTCGAACACCCGGTACTGGGCCCAGCCGCCCGGGAAGTCCTTGGTGGCGGAGACCTCGACCCACGGGACGTCGCCGGTGGCGTCCAGCCGCCGGACCCGGTTGCGGTGCGTGTGGCCCGCGAAGTAGCCGATGAGCGCGGGGCGCCGGGCGACCACCTCGACCAGCCGGTCCGAGTCACCGGGCGTCAGCCCCAAGTTGTCGCGGGTGGCGTCCGCCAGGGGGTGGTGCCCGAAGACCAGCACCGGCCGGTCGGCGCGCTGGCCGAGCTCGTCGAGCCACTCGAGCTGGTCCTGGTCGAGGGCGCCGCCGGCGCGGCCCACCACCGCCGTGTCGAGGAGGGCGAGGGCGACGCCCGGGAGCACGACCTCGGCCGTGGCCCGACCCCCGACCACCCCGTCGTCGCGCGCGTCGTGGTTGCCCCGCACCCAGTGCAGGCGGTCGCCGAGGACCGAGCCGTAGCAGTCCAGGAAGGCGGCGAGCTCCTCGGCCGTCCCGTCCGAGGTGAGGTCGCCCTTGGCCACCACCGCGTCGGGGCCGCAGGCCGCGATCTCGGCCGCCGCGGCCCGGTTCATGGTCTCCGGGTAGGGCGGATCCCCGGGCTCGGCCCGCATCGGCGGGCCCAGGTCGACCCCCGCCATCACCCCGCACACGGTCTCGCCGAAGTGCAGGTCGTTCACGGTGGCCACGGTGGCCAGCCGCTCGCCCGGCGGGCGGGGGAGTGTGCGGAACGTCGTCCCGTCGCGCTCGTATCCGGTGTCGGGCTCGAGGCCCTCGTGGCGCACGACCCGGGGCCCGTCGTGGAGGACGGCGCCGTCGTCGGCGACCGTCG
>DASZOE010000335.1:0-7442 GCA_035550945.1 Acidimicrobiales bacterium | reverse complement strand
CGCTCACCATCGGCATCCCCAGCTTCTTCCTGGCCTTCGGGCGCCGGGCGCCGAGGGCCCGGCCCGGGTTCGTGCGTCCCGTGCTCCGCTTCGCGGTGCCGGCCGGGATCTGCGCGGCGGTGGCGACCTTCCTCGCCTACGCCTTTGGGCGCCTTGCACCCGACGTGAACCTCGACGAGGCCCGCACCACGGCCACGATCGTCCTCCTCGCCGTCGGCCTCAACTTCCTGCTCCGGCTGGCCCGACCCCTGACCGTCTGGCGGCGCCTGCTGGTGGGCGCCCTGGCCCTGTCCTACGTGGCCTCCCTCACCGTCCCTCCGCTGACCGAGTTCTTCGCGCTGAACATGCCGCCGCCGATCGTCGTCCTCGCCGCCCTCGGAGCCGCGTCCATCGCCCTGTGGGCGCTCGACACGGCGCTCGAGAGCGAGGAGGCATGGCTGCGCGCCCACGGCCACCGCCCGTGGCAGGCACCCGTCTCCCGCCGCCGGGCCCCCTCCGTCGACGAATCCGACTCGTGAGGGGGAAGCAGGTGGCCCGGGCCGCCCTCTCGGTGGCCGTCGTCGTGGTCGTCTTCGTCGGCGTCCTCCCCCAGATCACCGACTTCGGCGACGTGTGGGAGCAGATCCGGGCCATGACGCCTCTCGAGATGCTCATCCTGGGCGTGGCCGCGGCGTGGAACCTGGTGACCTACCTGTTCGTCATCGTCCCCGCGTCTCCGGGCCTCACCTATCCCCAGGCCTTCGTCATGACCCAGACGACGACCGCGGTGTCGAACTCGGTCCCCGGCGGCGCCGCGGTGGGCATCGGCCTGACCTACGCGATGTACTACTCGTGGGGCTTTTCCAAGCGCGACGGCGCGCTGGCCATCCTCGTGTCGGGCGTGTGGAACAACTTCGCCAAGCTGGGCATGCCCGTGCTCGCCCTCGCCCTCCTCGCCCTCCAAGGTGACGCCAGCGCCCCCCGGGTGACGGCGGGTGTGGCCGGCATCGCCACCCTCGGGGCCGCCATCGGCGTCTTCGCCCTCATGCTCCGCAGCGACGACGCCGCCCGCCGGGTGGGCACGATCGCCGAGCGGGTGGCGTCGCGGCTCCGGCGTCTCGCCCGCCGCGCCCCCGGCGAAGGCTGGGGGGCGGCGGCGGCCCGGTTCCGGGGCCAGACCGTGCGCCTCCTGCGCCACGCCTGGGTGCGGCTGACCGTCGGCACCGTGGTCAGCCACCTCTCGCTCTACCTGGTGCTGCTGCTCGCCCTCCGCAACGTCGGGGTCTCGGAGGACGAGGTGGCATGGGTCCAGGTGCTGGCCGTGTTCGCCTTCATCCGCCTGCTCTCCGCGCTGCCCGTGACGCCCGGCGGGCTCGGCGTGGTCGAGCTGGGGCTCACCGCCGGCCTGGTCGCCGCCGGGGGCCAGGAGGCCCAGGTCGTGGCCGCCGTGCTGGTGTACCGGGCCCTGACCTACCTCCTGCCCATCCCCCTGGGGATGGCAACCTACGTGGTATGGCGACGGAACACCTCCTGGCGGCGGTCCGCCGCCCCCGACCCTGCCGACGCCCCCGCGGTCACGTGACCGCGGGCGTCGTTACCGGCATCGCCGGGCCGCGGACGTGCTCCTGAACCACCGGCGGGCCGGACGGTTCGCGCTGGGGTGCCTGACTGGGGGAGCGATCCTGTTGGCCCTGGTCGCCTGGTCGGCCACCCACCCCGCCGTGCAGGACGTCGACGACGCGTGGCGCCGCCTGATGCTCTCGGTGCGCACCCGACCGCTGGTGTGGGTGGCCGAGGCCTTCGCCTTCGTGGGCGGCGTGTGGGTGAACTGGCCGTTGCGGGTCCTGGCTGGCGTCGCTCTGGCCGTCAAGCGACGCTGGGTCCAGCTGTCGGCGTTTGCGCTGGCGGTGGTCACCTCCGAGGCCCTCATCGGGCCATTGAAGGCCCTTTACGAGCGCCCCCGCCCGCCGGAGGGCCTGATCTCCACCGACACGTTCTCGTTCCCTTCCGGTCACGCCGTGGCCGGGGCCGTCACCGCCGTGGGCCTGGTCCTCGTCCTCCTGCCGCCGGGCAGCCGGCGGTGGAGGTGGGAGGTGCGGGCCGCGGTCTTCGCCTCCTTGATGGCGCTCAGCCGCACCTACCTGAGCGTCCACTGGCTCTCCGACGTGCTCGCCGGCGCGCTTCTCGGCGTGGGGCTGGCCGTGGGCTGGCCCGCCCTCCTGCAGGAGATCCGCGACGTGCGCCTGCCCCGCCGGAGGGCGAGGGTCGCCGCCGCGGCGGGGACTACGCCGGCCCCAGCCCCCGCGCCGCCAGCCACTCCCGGGCCGCCCGGGCCGGCGTCGCCCCGTCCATCTCCACCGACCGGTTCAGGGCGATGAGATCGTCGGTCCGGAGCTGGGCGCTCACCGCGTCGAGCGCGGCGCGGAGGCGTTCGCCGTGACGCCGCAGCGTGTCGGTGCGCACCGCCGGTACCAGGTTCTCGGCCGGCTGCAGGCGGCGGTCGTCCTCGAGGAGCACGAGCTCCTTGGCGCTGAGCGCCGGGGAGGTGGTGAAGAGCAGTCCGACGTCGATCTCCTCGCCCTCGAGGGCGGCGACGGTCTTCGGCCCGCTGGCGTCGAGAGCCCGGAACTCCTTGAACGCGAGGCCGTACGTGGCCCGCAGCCCGACCAGGCAGAAGGGCCGTTCGGGGCACTCCGGAGGTCCTCCGAAGACGAGCGTCCCCGCCACCGGCGCCAGGTCGCTGATGCGGCTCAGGCCGAGCCGGGTCGCCGTCTTGATGGTCACGGCGACGCCGTTTCGGTCCTGCGCCTCCGCGGGCTCGAGCACGGTGACACCCCGCGGCTCGAACGCCTCGCGCAGGCGCGCGTGGGCGACCGCCGTGTCGCTGAGGTCGCCGGCTCCGCCCGCCACGAGGAACTGCAGGGCCGTCCCCACGTATTCGGGAACGATGTCCACGGCTCCCTGCTCGAGGGCGGGCTCGACCACCTCACGCGACCCGAGCCCGGGCGCCCGCCTGGTGGGCACGCCTACCGCGCTGAGGGCCTGTGCGTAGAGCTCGGCCACGATCTCGCTCTCGGTGAAGGCGAACGACGCCACCGTCACCGTGCCCGTGTGAGCCGTCTCGTCGTCGCCGCCACCCCCGCCGCACGCCGCCACCACGAGGCAGAGGACGATGACTGAGGCGCCGCGGAGGCGGTGGGGAGTGCCCCTCACGGCGGCATTGTCGCGCGGGGGCGCGGTGTCCACGGCGGCACCTCCCACGCGCCGCCGGCCCTCGGGGGCGCCGCCTCCCCTCCCCCACGACCTGCGCCGGAGCGGGTGGCTGTGGGCCGGCCTGGCCACGGCGGTGGTCATCTCCTGGCTGGTGGTGTTCGTCACCGACCTGCGCCCGTACGCCGACGACCTCGACTCGGCCATCCTCCGCTGGGTCGCCGACCTCCGCAGCGGCGCGCTCACCAGGCTCATGCGCAGGGCGCAGTGGCTGGGGGCGGACCGCACGATCGTGGTGTTGCAGCTCGCGGTCGTCGCCGTCGCCCTGGCGTTCCGGCGCTTCCGCCACGTCATCGTGCTCGCCGCCTGCTCCCTCTTCGGCGTCTGGATGACGTCGGTCGTCCAGGTGGTCGTCGCCCGTCCCCGGCCCTCGGCGGTCGAGATCCTGGGCCGGTGGAACGGGTTCTCTCACCCGTCCCGGCCCGTAGTGGGTCTCAGCCTCACCGTCGTCGCCGCGATCTACGTCCTCGTCCCCAAGGGCCGGTGGCGCATCGCCCGCGCCCCCGACAGCGCCGACCGACGGAGGGGGATCTCGCCCGTCAACTGGGTCTGCCTGGCGGTCATCCTCCTCCTCTGCTTCGCCGAGGTGTACCTCGGCGTCTCCCACCCGACCGACGTGGTCCTGGGCGGGATCATGGGGGTGGCCATCCCGCTGATCGCCTTCCGGGTCCTCGCCCCGGCCGAGGTGTTCCCGATCACCTACCGCCGGCAGCGGACGGCCCACGTGGACGTGGGCGGTCGCCGGGGCGCGGCCATCCAACGGGCCGTCGGCGAGCAGCTCGGTTTGGAGGCCGAGTCGGTGGAGCCCTTCGCCCTCGAAGGCTCCTGGGGGTCGACCCCGGTGCTGATCCGGCTGGCCGACCCCGACCGCCCGACCCTCTTCGGCAAGATCTACACCGCCACCCACCTGCGGTCGGACCGGTGGTACAAGTTGGGCCGGACGCTCCTCTACGGGCGGCTCGAGGACGAGGCCACGTTCCCCACCGTCCGTCGCCTGGTGGAGTACGAGGACTACCTGCTCCGCGTCATGTGGGCCGCCGGTCTGCCCGTGGCCCGCACGTACGGCTTCCTCGAGATCACGCCCGAGCGGGAGTACGTCATCGTCAACGAGTTCCTCACCGGCGCCCGCGAGATCGGCGACGTCGAGGTCGACGAGGCCGTCATCGACGACGCCCTGCGGGTCGTGCGCGGGCTTTGGGACGCCGGGCTCGCCCACCGCGACATCAAGCCCGCCAACATCCTGGTGCGCGACAAGAAGGTCTTCCTCGTCGACGTGGCCTTCGGCGAGGTCCGACCGTCGCCCTGGCGCCAGGCCGTCGACCTGGCCAACATGATGGTGGTCCTTTCCCTCAGCAGCGACCCCGACGTGGTGTACGAGCGGGCCCGGCTGTTGTTCTCCGACGACGAGCTGGCCGAGGCGTTCGCCGCGGCCCGAGGCGTCACCCTCCCCAACCAGTCACGGGCCCGGTTGCGCCAGGACGAGCGCGACGTCCTGGGCCGCCTGCGGGCCCTGGCGCCACCCCGCCCCCCCATCCGGATCCAGCACTGGAGCCTGCGCCGGATCGGCCTCAGCGTCGGGGTCATCGCCGGGGCGGCCGTGGCCCTCTTCGCCTTCGTGAACGCGGTGCGGAGCCTCCAGCTGTGGTGAGGCGCCGCACCCTCGTGACACTGGCCGCGCTCGTCCTCGGAGCGTCGGTCACGGCGTGCGCGGCCCGGTACAAGCCCGCCTTGGCGCCCGGCTGCCACAAGACCGACAGCCTCGTGCTCATGGCCCAGTCCGTCCCGTCGGCCCAGCAGGTGCCCTGCATCGCCAGCCTGCCCGCGGGCTGGACGTTCGAGGACCTCGACATCCGCCGTGGCACCTCCTCGTTCAGCCTCGACTCCGATCGGGCCGGCCACCGGGCCGTCGAGGTCCGGCTGTTCCCGTCCTGCAGGGTCGCCGGTGCCACCGAGATCGCCTCTGACGAGGTGGGCACCCGCCGGTTCGAGCGGGTCGAGTCGGTGGTCGGGGAGTACCGCGGGACCCGCTACTACGTGTTCGACGGCGGGTGCGTGACCTACCGCTTCAACTTCAGCCGTCAGGGCCTGGCGTTCGTGAACGAGGTCTCCCTCGCCATCGGCTTCATCTCCCGGCAGGAGATCGCCCAGATCGCCAACCGCAAGTTGTAGCCGGGCCCGTCCCTTACACTCGCCCTGGTGGACGACCGCCCGTTCCTGATCGCCCAGCTCTCCGACATCCACTGTGGGTCGGTGTACTTCGACGGCGCCCTCCTGGAGAGGGCGGTCGCCGAGATCATCGACCTCAAGCCCGACCTGGTGGTGGTCGGCGGTGACCTCACCACCGAGGGCTATCCCGCCGAGTTCCGCGACGCCCGGGCCTTCCTGCAGCCGTTGTTCGACCACTCGCTCACCGTGCTGGTCATCCCCGGGAACCACGACGCCAAGAACGTGGGCTTCCTCCACTTCGTGGACGCCTTCGGCCCCGGCGACGTGGAGGACAAGGGTGACCGGGTGATGAGCCTGAAGATCCCGACCGCGGGCGGCGCCGACCCGCTGCGCGTCCGGGTCGTGGCCATCGACTCGTCGAAGCCCGACCTGGCCGAGGGCGAGGTGGGGCGGGAGCGCTACCGCTGGATACGCGACCAGTTCGCGGTCGAGTCCGACTTCCGCATCTTCGTCCTCCACCACCACCTGGTGCCCGTGCCCGGTACCGGACGCGAGCGCAACACCGTGTGGGACGCGGGGGACGTCCTCGCCCTGCTCGCCGAGCTCGACGTCGACGTGGTCCTGTCCGGCCACAAGCACGTCCCGTACATCTGGCTCCTCGACCACGTGCTCATCGTCAACTCGGGAACGGTCTCGACCTACCGGTTGCGGGGCTACACCAGGCCCTCGTACAACACCCTCACCGTCGCCCGCGACGAGATCCAGGTCCACCTGCGGTACCCGGGCGAGGACGAGCGCCTGGCCGGTGTCCTCGACCGCGGAGCCATGGCCCTCGAGACGAGCCCCGAGCTGCCCGCCATGTTCACCCGGGGGATCGAGACGCCCTAGTGCCGGGGGCCGGACAGCGTGACCCGAACGCATTGTTGGGGCCGGTGGCCGTCCTGCTGCCCGTCAAGTCCTTCGCCGAGGCCAAGCTCCGCCTGGCGCCGGCGCTGGGCCCGGCCGGGCGGAAGGCCCTGGCCCGCGACATGGCCACCCACGTCCTCGGCTGCGCGGGCTCCTTGCCGGTGGCCGTCGTCTGCGACGACGTCGAGGTCGCGACCTGGGCGCGCCAGCACCACGCCCTGGTGGTGTGGGAGCCCGAGCGGGGCCTGAACCGGGCGGTGGAGGCGGGCGTCGAGCGCCTGGCCGCCGAGGGCGTGGAACGGGTCGTCGTCGCCCACGCCGACCTCGCCTTCGCGTCCGAGCTGGGGTGGGTCGCCGACTTCGGGGGAGTGACCCTCGTCCCGGACCGCCGCGACAACGGCACCAACGTGATCGGCCTTCCCGCGGCCAGCGGGTTCGCGTTCTCCTACGGGCCGGGCTCGTTCGCGCGCCACCAGGCCGAGGCCCATCGTCTGGGGCTGCCGCTGCGGATCGCCCGTGCTCCCGACCTCGCCCGCGACGTCGACCTGCCGTCCGACCTGGCCACCCAGTGAGCGGCGAGCTCTCGGTCGAACTCTCTGTCCCCGAGCGTGCCCTGGCCGTGGGCGCCCATCCCGACGACGTGGAGTTCGGGTGCGGGGGGACGCTTGCCAAGTGGGCCGCCGCCGGCTGCGAGATCCGCCACCTCGTGTGCACCGACGGCTCCAAGGGGTCCTGGGCCCCCGACGACGACGTCGGCACCCTCGTGGCGGCCCGGCGCGAGGAGCAGCGGGAGGCGTCCCGTGCCCTCGGGGGCTCCGGCGAGGTCGTGTTCCTCGGGTGGCCCGACGGCGAGCTCGAGGCCGGCCTCCGCCAGCGGTGGGAGGTGGCGTCCTGGATCCGCCGGCTGCGGCCCGAGGTCGTCCTCGGCCACGATCCTTGGAAGCGCTACCGCCTCCATCCCGACCACCGGGCCGCGGGGTTCCTCCTCACCGACGGCATCGTCGCGGCGAGGGATCCGCACTTCTTCCCCGAGCTGGCCGCCCCCCCGCACCGTCCCGCCACCCTCCTCCTGTGGGAGGCCGACGAACCGGACCACGTCGAGGACATCGCCGCCGGCATCG
>DASZOE010000334.1:0-4877 GCA_035550945.1 Acidimicrobiales bacterium | reverse complement strand
GCGGCGGGGGCCGGCGGGCCCCTCCCCTACGGGCCACCCGTCGGCCTCTCCGGTCACCGCCAAACCTCTGAGTGGCGACCTGCCTTCTTCGCCCTCCCAGCTCGCGGCGATGCTCACGGGTCCTTGCGAGCTCTTCAGGAGCTCGGGAACCTCGTCGGCGGTGCGAAGGTGGACCGCCTCGACCTCGAGTGATCGAGAAGAAGAGGGAGGCAGTTGCTGCTGCAGGTTCTCGGTGGCTTCGATCAGGCGGTCGTAGAGGGTGCGGAACTCGAGGAAGCCGAAGAGCGACCGCACCTCCTCGGTGTCCCACGGGCCCATCCGCAGCGTGTCGAGGTCGACGTCGAGGTCGAGGTCCCGAACGAGGGGCGTGGCCTTGGCGTTGGCCCGCACCTGGTCCTCGTGGGCCCGCAGGTTCTCCCGCAGCTTGGGCGTGCACTCGTCGACGTGGGCGAAGACGCCGTCGAGGTCGCCATAGGTAGTGATCAGCCTGGCCGCCGTCTTCTCGCCCACGCCCGGGACCCCGGGAAGGTTGTCGGAGGGGTCCCCGCGCAGGGCCGCGTACTGGGGATAGAGGACCGGGGGCACGCCGGTGCGCTCCTGGATCCCGGCCTCGTCGTACAGGACGTAGTCGCTGACGCCCCGGCGGTTGTAGAGGACCTTGACGTGGGGATCCTCCACCAGCTGGTACGTGTCCCGGTCGCCGGTGACGACGATCACGTCGTCCCCCCGGTCCCGGGCCTCGGTGGCGAGGGTGGCGATGACGTCGTCGGCCTCGAACCCGGGCGCCTCGACGATGGGGATACGCAGGGTCTCCACCACCTTGCGGACCAGGCCCATCTGCTGGCGCAGGATGTCCGGCGCCTCGGCGCGCCCGGCCTTGTAGTCGGCGACCAGGGCGTGCCGGAACGTCGGCTCGGGCCGGTCGAAGGCCACCGCGATGGCGTCGGGGCGGTGGTCCTTGAGCAGGTTGATGAGCATGGACGTGAACCCGAAGACGGCGTTGGTGACCTGGCCCGAGGCGGTGGCCAGGTCCGTGGGCAGGGCGAAGAACGCCCGGTAGGCGAGCGAGTTCCCGTCGAGGAGCATCACGGTCGACATGACCGTTCCGATGGTAGGTCCAGCCGGCGCGATCGGGGCCGCCGGCCCCGCCCCCTACGGCTGGATGGTGCCGTCGAGGACCTGCTCGGCGACCTTGCGCATCTTGGCCCGCTGGCGCATGGCCGTCTGCTGGATGAAGGAGAAGGCGTCGCTCTCGGGCATCCCGTGGCGGTCCATGAGCATGCCCTTGGCCCGCTCGACGATGCGCCGGGTGGCCAGCTGCTCCTCCAGGCTGTGGACCTCCTGCTCGAGGGCCCGCAGCTCGCTGAAACGCCCGATGGCCACCTCGATGGCGGGCACCAGGTCGCTCTTCTGGAACGGCTTCACCAGGTACCCGATGGCACCGGCGTCACGCGCCTGCTCCACCAGGTCTCGCTGGCTGAAGGCGGTGAGTATCAGCACCGCGGCCCACCGCCCGGCGGCGATCTCCTTGGCCGCGGTGATCCCGTCCATGCCCGGCATCTTGATGTCGAGGATGGCCAGGTCGGGCATGAGCTCGCGGACGAGGTTCAAGGCCTCGTCGCCCCGACCGGTGCTGCCCACGACGTCGTAGCCCTCCTCCTCGAGGGTCTCCTGGAGATCGAGGCGGATGATGGCCTCGTCCTCGGCGATCACGACGCGGGCGCTCAAGAGGGGTGGCGCTAGCGCTCGGCGAGAAGCCGGTCGAGGAGCTCGTTCTGCGACTGCTCGAGCTTTCCGATGGATTCCACGAGGTGGGCGCGCTGGGTGGCCATGGCCTCGGCGTGGCGGCGCGCCTCGGTGTGCTCCCGGTCGGCGAGGGGCGTCTCGGACACGAGGGCCCGCAGCCTCGACTCGTCGGCGGCGTCGTCGAGGAAGGCGAGCTGCTCGTCGATGACGGCCAGCTCGTTGCGCAGCCTCCGGAGCCGCTCGGCCGAGGCCGACAGCTGCTTCTCGACCAACCAACGGGACATGGGAGCGGGAGTTTATCCGTGGGGCATGATCAGGGACATCGCCGATCACGACTCGTCGCGTGGAAAGCCGTCGCCCGACGCCTGGGGAGTCGCCACGCGCTACCGCGACGCCCACGGGGAGTGGCACGAGCCGCCGGCGTCCACCCTCGAGGCCGCCCTCCAGGCCATGGGGGCGACGGACGAGGAGCCGCCGGCCACCTCGCCCGTGCTCTGTGTCCGGCCCGGGAGCGACACCACCGTCGACGGCCCGGCCGAGCTGACGGCCGAGGACGGCGGGACGGTCCGGCTGGAGGCCGGCGAGCGCCTCCCGCCCGACCTCGACCTCGGCTACCACACGCTGGTCGACCTGGAGACGGGCGCCGACCGGATGCTGGTCGTCAGCCCCGGCGCGTGCGTGCTCCCGGCCAACGCCCCCACCTGGGGCTGGGCCGTGCAGCTGTACGCGGCCCGTTCCCGGCGGAGCTGGGGGATCGGCGACCTGGGCGACCTCCGCCAGCTGACGGCATGGGCGGCGCGGGACCTGGGCGCGGGCCTGGTGCTCGTCAATCCCCTCCACGCCGCGGTCCCTCTCGTGCCCCAGGACGCCAGCCCCTACTACCCGAGCACCCGCCGGTTCCGGAACCCGCTGTACCTGCGGGTCGAGGACGTGCCCGGCGCGGGCGCCATCGGGGCCGACCTCGAGGAGCTGGCGGCCAAGGGCCGGGCCCTGAACGACGACCGCCGCATCGACCGCGACGCCGTCTTCGAGCTGAAGATGGAGGCGCTGCGGGAGCTCTGGTCGCGGTTCGACGACAACCCCGCCTTCGAGCGCTGGTGCGACGCGGGCGGTGACGCCCTCGAGGCCTACGCCACCTTCTGCGTGCTCAGCGAGGACCACGGCCGGCCCTGGCCCACCTGGCCCGAGGGCCTGCGCCACCCCGACGCCCCCGAGGTCGCCGCCTTCCGCGAGCGGCACCGCCGCCGGGTCGACTTCCACCGCTGGCTGCAGTGGCTGATCGACCGCCAGCTCGAGAGCGCGTCGGCCCAGCTGCCCGTGGTGCACGACCTGGCCGTGGGCTTCGACCCCGACGGGGCCGACGGCTGGGAGTGGCAGGACGTCATGGCCTCGGGGATGTCGGTGGGCGCGCCCCCGGACGAGTTCAACACCCGCGGCCAGGACTGGGGGCTCCCCCCGTTCGACCCCTTGCGGCTCCGGGCCCGGGGCTACGGCCCGTTCGTGGAGACCGTCGGCGCCGCCTTCCGCCACGCCGGCGGCCTGCGCCTCGACCACGTCATGGGCCTCTTCCGGCTCTTCTGGGTGCCGCGGGGCAGCAGCCCTCAGGAAGGGACGTACGTGCGCTACCCGTCCGCCGACCTCCTCGACATCGTGGCCCTCGAGAGCCACCGGGCGTCGGCATATGTCGTGGGCGAGGACCTGGGGACGGTGGAGCCCGAGGTCCGCAAGGAGCTGGCCGCCCGCAGCATCCTCTCGTACCGCCTCCTGTGGTTCGAGGAGGAGCCCCCCTCGGAGTTCCCCGAGCGGGCTCTGGCCGCGGTCACGACCCACGACCTGCCCACCGTCGCCGGGCTGTGGACCGGAAGCGACCTCGAGGCTCAGAGGAAGGCGGGCATGGCGCCCAACGAGAAGGGCACCGCCGCCCTGCGCTCCCGCGTCGTCTCCTTCACCGGCCTGGCCGACGACGCGCCGCCGGAGGAGGTGGTGGCCGCGACCTACGCCGCCCTCGGCCAGGCGCCCTCTCTCCTCCTCACCGCGAGCCTCGAGGACGGCATGGCCGTCGAGGAGCGCCCCAACATGCCGGGGACGGTCGACGAGTGGCCCAACTGGTCGATCGCCCTCCCGGCCCTGCTCGAGGACGTGGAGAGCGATCCGCGGCCCCGGGCCATCGCCGACGCGCTGGCCCGCGAGCGTCGCCGGTAGCGTTCGACCGTGCACATCGAGGGCCTCCGGCTCTGGATCGCAGGTACCAACGCGTGGGTCGTGGCCCCGGCGGGGCCGGGCGGCGAGTGCGTGCTGGTGGACGCCCCTCCCGACCCCGAAGCCGTGCTCGGGCGCCTGGCCGACCAGGACCTCCGGCTCGTCGCCCTGCTGGCCACCCACGGCCACGTGGACCACGTGGGGGGCGTGGGCGAGGTCGTCGGGGCCCAGCACCACGACGTCCCCGTCCACCTGCACCGGGCCGACCAGCACATGCTCGTCGACCCGGTGGGCACGGGCGGGACTCTGGGCCAGGTGCTGGCCGCCGAGGACCTCGACCTCCGTCCCCCCGAGCTGCTGTACGGCCTCGACGACGGCCAGCGGGTGTCGGGGGCGGGCATGACCTTCACCGCCATCCACACCCCCGGCCACACCCAGGGGTCGGTGTGCTTCCTCCTCGAGGTGGAGGGCGAGCGGCCCGTCCTGTTCAGCGGCGACCACCTCTTCGCCGGCTCCATCGGCCGCACCGACCTCCCCGGCGGCTCCTTCGAGGACCTCATGGCCTCGATGCGGGAGAAGATCCTTCCCCTCGACGACCAGATCTCGGTCCTTCCCGGCCACGGGCCCACCACCAGCATCGGGCAGGAGCGCCGCACCAACCCCTTCCTCGCCCAGCTCCAGCCCCGGTAGGGGGCTTCCATCTCTGGGGGGAACCGGGCGGTAGCGTGAACGCCGTGTTCTACCGACGGCCTCCGTGGGGATCGCGATGGTGGCGGCGCAGGAAGCCGCAGGCGGGCATCGCCGCGGCCGGGCTGGTCGCGGTCGCCGTGGTCGGCTGGCAGGTCGTCGACTCCCCGCGGCCCCGCACGACGTCCGTGGTCGCCGGGACGACACCGCCGACCACCGCCGCCCCCGTCACCGCTCCTCCCACC
>DASZOE010000333.1:0-6810 GCA_035550945.1 Acidimicrobiales bacterium | reverse complement strand
CATCTGGAAGCGCACGGTGGCGTCGCAGATGGCCGATGCCCGGGGCCGCAGCATGCAGGTGCGCCTGGGCGGGGTGTCCTCGGCGGGGGAGGACGCCGAGTTCTCGGCGTCGGGCAAGGTCATCGAGTTCCCGGGGTTCCTCCGGGCCTACGTGGAGGGCTCCGACGACCCCGAGGGCCAGCTCGAGGACCGCGAGGTGCGCCTCCCCGCCCTCGCCGTCGCCGACCCCCTCACCCTGCTGGACCTGGAGGCCAAGGACCACACCACCTCCCCTCCCGCCCGCTTCACCGAGGCCTCACTGGTCAAGGCCCTCGAGGAGCTGGGCGTCGGCCGGCCGTCGACCTACGCCTCCATCCTGGGGACCATCCAGGACCGGGGCTACGTCTGGAAGAAGGGCTCGGCGCTGGTCCCGTCGTTCACCGCCTTCGCCGTCGTCGGCCTCCTCGAGAGCCACTTCGCCGACCTCGTGGACTACGAGTTCACGGCCCGCATGGAGGACGACCTCGACGGCATCGCCGCCGGCGACGAGGAGTCCCTGCCGTGGCTGTCCCGCTTCTACTTCGGCAACGGCCGCACCGGCCTGCGCTCGATGGTGCACGAGCGCCTCGACGCCATCGACGCCAAGTCCGTCAACTCCATCCCCATCGGCCGCGACGACGAGGGCCGGGAGGTCGTCGTGCGGGTGGGCCGTTACGGGCCCTACCTGCAGCGGGGGGAGGAGACGGCCGCCATCCCCGAAGACCTGGCACCCGACGAGCTCACCGTGCCCCGGGCGGTGGAGCTGCTGGCCACGCCGAGCGGTGACCGCCTCCTCGGCCACGATCCCGAGACCGGCCTTCCCGTGCTGGCCCGGGCCGGCCGCTTCGGCCCCTACGTGCAGCTGGGCGATGCCGACTCCACCGCCAAGGAGAAGCCTCGCACCGCGTCCCTGCTGTCGACGATGAGCCTGGACACGGTCACCCTCGAGGACGCGCTGCGCCTCTTCACCCTGCCCCGGGTCGTCGGCGTCGACCCGGCCGACGGCCAGGAGATCACCGTCCAGACCGGCCGCTACGGGCCCTACGTCAGGAAGGGCTCCGACAGCCGCAGCCTCGACTCCGACGAGCGTCTTTTCACCATGACCCTCGACGAGGCGCTGGCCGTGCTGGCCCAGCCCAAGCGCCGTCGGGGCCAGGGAACGGCCGCCGGACCGCTGCGGGAGCTGGGCCCCGACCCGGTGTCGGGGGCGCCGATCGTGGTGCGCGAAGGGCGCTTCGGGCCGTACGTCACCGACGGGACGACCAACGCGTCGCTCCGCAGCGGTGACAGCGTCGACACCGTCACCCCGGAGCGGGCCGCCGAGCTCCTCCAGGACCGGCGCGACCGGGGGCCGGCCCCGCCCCGGAAGAAGGCGGCCAAGGCGAGCAAGGCGGCCAAGGCCAAGCAGGCGCCCAAGGCGGCCAAGGCCAAGAAGGCGCCCAAGGCGGCCAAGGCCAAGAAGGCGCCCAAGGCGGCCAAGGCCAAGAAGGCGCCCAAGGCCGGCCAGCCCCGGAGCGGCGGCCGCGCGGCCAAGAGCTGAACCGCCCGTAACCGGCCCCCGGGCGGCTCGTCCCGTACCTTTACCGGCCATGGCCCAGCCCGGCGCCGAACCCGGCGAGCCCGAGGAAACGCCCGGCTCGGGGGCCGCCACGCCCGCGCCGGACGCGGCCGCGACCGCACCCATGGCCCAGGTGGACGGCGACGGGCCCTCGGGCCCCCGACTGCTCGGCTCGACGTCGTTCTTCCGCCTGTGGCTGGCCCAGGTCGTGTCGTCGCTGGGCGACTGGACGGGACTGGTGGCCATCCTCGCCCTCGCCAACCGGGTGGGAGGCAACTCGCCGGAGGCCGCCATCGGCCTGGTCATGGCCGCCCGGCTGGTCCCCGGGTTCTTCCTGGGGTCGGTGGGAGGCGTGCTCGTCGACCGCTGGGACCGCAAGAAGGTCATGGTGAGCTGCGACATCGGTCGGGGCCTGGTGCTGGCCGCGCTGCCGTTCGTCGACACGGTCCTGGGCCTGGTCGTCGCCTCCCTCCTGCTCGAGGCCCTGACCCTGCTGTGGTCGCCGGCCAAGGAGGCGTCGGTTCCCAACCTGGTCAGCCTCGACCAGCTGGCCAAGGCCAACTCGCTCTCCCTGGTCGCCGCCTACGGGACGTTCCCCCTGGGCTCGGCCCTCTTCGCCTCGCTGACCAAGGTCGCCGGGTTCGTCGGACGCCACGCCGGGCCCCTCGACTTCCTCCGCCTGAACCAGGAGTCGCTGGCGATCTACGCCGACATGCTGACGTTCCTGACCTCGGCCCTGCTCATCTCCACGCTCCACCTGCCCAGGCCCAGGCGAGCCCGCCGGCGGGAGCGCATCGACCTGGGTCGGACGTTCACCGAGATCAAGGAGGGGTTCCAGTACATCGGGACCAGCCCGCTGGTGCGCTCGGTGATGATCGGGCTGGGCACGGGCCTCATCGGGGGCGGCGCCGTCGTCCCCCTGGGACCCCCGTTCGCCAGCGACGTCCTGCGGTCGGGCGCGGCCGGCTTCGGGCTCCTGCTCACGTCCCTGGGGATGGGGGTCGCGGCAGGCGTGGTGGGCGTGTCCGCCGTCCAGCACCGCCTCCCCCACCAGCGCCTGTTCCCCCTGGCCGTGCTGGGCGCGGGCGGGGCCCTCATGGCGGCGGCGTCGATGTCCAGCCTGGGCGCGACGATGGCGTTCATCGCGGGCATGGGCGTGTGCGCCGGAGCCGTCTACGTGCTCGGCTTCACCATCCTCCAGGAGAGCGTCGAGGACGAGCTGCGGGGTCGGATCTTCGCCGCGTTCTACTCCCTGTCCCGGCTGTGCCTGCTCGCGTCCCTCGCCGCCGCGCCGCTGCTCTCCGGCGCCCTGAACGGGCTGTCGCAGTCGTTCCTGGACGGGGAGATCGACGTCTTCGACGTCACCATCAGCCTTCCCGGCGTGCGGCTCACCCTGTGGCTGGGGGCGACGATCATCCTCGTGGCCGGAGCCCTGGCCATGAGGAGCCTGCAGCCGACGGCCGCCGGCGAGCCCTCGGCGCGCGACTCTCACCCGCAGCCCGACACGGACACCAACCCGTGAACCGCGGGCGGCTGATCGCCTTCGAGGGCGGCGAGGCCAGCGGGAAGTCCACCCAGGCGGCCGTCCTCGCCGAGCGCCTCGGCGCGCTGCTCACGAGAGAGCCGGGGGGGACGGCCCTCGGCCGCCGGGTGCGCGAGCTGGTCCTCGACCCGGACGCGGCCGGGCTCCACCCCCGGGCCGAGGCCCTGCTCCTGGCCGCCGACCGGGCCCAGCACGTGGCCGAGCTCGTGGCTCCCGCCCTGGCCGCGGGCCGGGACGTGGTCACCGACCGCTTCTCGGGCTCGACCCTGGCCTATCAGGGGTACGGCCACGGCCTGCCCATGGACGACCTGGCCTGGCTCTCCCGGTGGGCGAGCGCCGGGCTCGAGCCCGACCTCGTGGTGCTGCTCGACGTCGAGCCCCTCCTGGCCGCGGCCCGGCAGGGGGGCCGGCCCCTCGACCGCCTGGAGGCGTCCGCCGCCGAGTTCCACGAGCGGGTGCGCGAGGGCTACCGGGCCCTGGCCCGGGCTGACGACAGCCGCTGGGTCGTTGTCGACGGCGCCGGCCCGGAGAGCGACGTGGCGGCGCGGGTCTGGGATGCCTACTCGGCCTGGTCGGTGGAGGACCGGCGGTGACGGCCGCCGCGCCAGCCGGCGGTGAGGCGGGCGGGACGAGGGTCCTCGACGCCCTCGTCGGCCAGGACCGGGCCGCGGTCCAGCTGCGCGCCGCGGCCCGCGCCCCCGGGCACGCCTACCTCTTCGTGGGCCCTCCCGGGAGCGGCAAGCGCCCGGCGGCCCGGGCCTTCGCCGCCGCCCTCCTCTGCCCCCTCGGGGGGTGCGGCGAGTGCGACGTGTGCGTCCGGGTCGCGGGCGAGGTGCACCCCGACCTCGTCGTCGTCGAGCGCGAGGGCGCCTTCATCACCGTCGCCCAGGCCCGGGAGATCCAGCGCCTGGCCCTGCGCACGCCCAACGAACGGCCCCGCAAGGTCCTGGTGCTCACCGACTTCCACCTGGTCCGCGAGGCCGCCCCCACCCTGCTCAAGGTCGTCGAGGAGCCGCCGGCCAGCACCGTCTTCGTCATCCTCGCCGAGCACGTGCCCACGGAGCTCGTCACCATCGCCTCCCGTTGCGTCCGGGTCGAGTTCTCGGCGCTGAAGGAGGACGACGTGGCCGCCGTGCTGGTGGCCGAGGGCGTCGAGCCCCCCGTGGCCGCCGACGTGGCCGGGGCCGCCGGCGGGCGGCTCGACCGCGGCCGCCTTCTGGCCTCCGATCCCGGCTTCGGCGGGCGCCGGGCGACCTGGCGGAACGTCCCCGCCCGCCTCGACGGCACGGGGGCGGCGGTAGCCGTGGTCGCCGCGGAGCTCGTCGACCTGCTGGCGGCCGCCGCGGGCGAGCCGCGGCGGGCCCGCCAGGCCGCCGAGGTGGCGGCCCTCGAGGAACGGGTCGAACGGGCGGGCGAGCGGGGTTCGGGGCGCAAGGACCTAGCCGACCGCCACAAGCGGGAGCTGCGGCGCCTGCGCACCGACGAGCTCCGCTTCGGGCTGGCCACGCTGTCCTCGGCCTACCGGGACGCGCTGGTCGGGGGCACGGCCGACGCCCGCGCCTGCGCCGAGGCGGTGGAGGCCCTCCGGGCCGCGACCGAGAACCTCATCCGCAACCCGAACGAGGCCCTCCTCCTGCAGGCCCTCCTCCTCGAGCTGCCCCCGCTGCCGCCCGCCTGACGGGGCCGTGGAGGCCCGGCACTAGACTCGGGCTCGCGCCCGGGTAGCTCAGTCGGCAGAGCAGCTCACTCGTAATGAGCAGGTCGTCGGTTCGAGTCCGACCTCGGGCTCCAGTCGGTCGGTTGGGAGCGGATCGCCGCCGGCGTCACAGGTCGATCTCGGCCCAGATGGCGGCGTGGTCGGAGGCGGCGTGCCTCTCCTCGGTGAGGGTGGGATAGATCTCCCAGGGGTTCCTGGTCCGGTCGCCCCGCCAGACGCCCTTGCGGAAGATGCCGCCCCCGGTGGCCCTGGCGAAGAGGTCGGGAGAGAGCAGCAGGTAGTCGATCTGGTTCTTCTCGCCCCTGAATGTGCCGGTGCGGGGTCCGGGATCGAACTGGGGGTGCTTGCTGATGTCCTCGAGGGTCGTCTCTCGAAGCGGTTGCAGGGCGTGGCTGTCGGGGGTGTCGTTGAGGTCACCCACCACGGCGACGAGGGCGTGGCCTGCGGTGATCAGCTCGTCGTAGATCGCGGCGATGCGGGCGGCCTGCCGGCGGCGACGCTTGGCACCGGTCGGGTCGCCCGGGCTGCCGTACCCCTTGGACTTCAGGTGGTTGACGAGCACGACGAGGGTGCGCCCGCCTCCGACGTCGAGGTGGTACTCGCAGCAGTCCCGCGAGAACACGGTGCCGACGTCGTCGGCGTCGTAGATGTGTGGGCGGACGGCGGCGATCGGGTAGCGGGAGAGGAGGCCGACGTCGATGCCGCGGCGGTCGTTGCCGTCGACGAGCATCACCTGCTCGTAGGGCGTGCCGCCCACCTTCTTGAGCATGGCGGCGGTGAACATGTCGAGGACGGGGCGGGCCTCGGCTTCGACGACCCCGAGGACGTCGGCGGCGACGTCGCGCATCACCATCGCGGTGTGCTCCATGGCGAGGGCGTCGACGTGCTCGGTCTTCAGGTCCACCCAGCCGATCCAGGACGTGCGGCCGGTGGCGACCACCTCGACGGGCTTGGTCCGGTCGCGGGGGCGGCGCACGAGGGGGCCGCGGATCCTGCGGAGCCAGACGAAGTCGCCCTCGTCCTGCCAGAGGATCCCGAGGAGCTCGAGGAGCTCGAGGATCCGGCGCTTGTCGTCCGCCGAGTACGGGTCGCGCTCGAGCAGCTCGCTGAGCTCGGCGTGCGCCGCGAGCACGGGGGCGCCCTGCTCCCAGGTCTCCTGGTTCAGCACCTTGGCCCGGTCGAACAGGTTCTCGACGTTGAACGCCCCGATGATCATGGTCCGCCTCCCACTCGCCGTTCTACGAACGGTAGACGCGGGAGCGGGAGCCCGACCGAGCGTTCCGATCGAGCGTTCCGATCGAGCTCCTGGTCGGGCGCCTAGGCTCCGCTCCGTGCTGGGCCTGCCCGACACGATCCGTGCCGGCCTCTTCGACCTCGACGGCGTCCTCACGCGGACCGCGACCGTCCACGCCGGGGCGTGGAAGGAGATGTTCGACGCCTTCCTGCGCGACCGGGCGGCGGCGACCGGGGAGCCGTTCGTGCCCTTCGACCCCGTGGTCGACTACGGGTTGTACGTGGACGGCAAGCCCCGGGCCGACGGCGTCCGCGCCTTCCTGGCCTCGCGGGGGGTCAACCTTCCCGAGGGCGAGCGGCACGACCCTCCCGGGACCGAGACCGTGAACGGCCTCGGCAACCGCAAGAACGAGCTGGTGCTGCGGCTCATCCGCGAGTCGGGGGTCGAGGTGTTCGACGGGTCGGTCCGCTACCTCCGGGCCGCCCGGGAGGCGGGCCTGGCCCGGGCGGTCGTGTCGTCGAGCGCCAACACCCTCGACGTGCTGCGCGCCGTCGGGCTCGTCGATGCCTTCGACGTGCGCATCGACGGGGTGGTCGCCGTCGAGCGGGGCCTCCGGGGGAAGCCGGCTCCCGACACCTTCCTGGCCGCGGCGTCCGAGCTGGGCGTGGAGCCCGCCGCCGCCGCGGTGTTCGAGGACGCCCTGGCGGGCGTGGAGGCGGGCAGGGCGGGGGGCTTCGGCT
>DASZOE010000332.1:0-3812 GCA_035550945.1 Acidimicrobiales bacterium | reverse complement strand
CAGCAGAGGTAGTGCCGGGGCTTGTACGTCTTCTGGAACTGCCCGCTCCAGATCTGGTACAGGCCGATGGCGGTGACGATGATCTCCTCGCCGTCGAAGAGCTCGTTCATCTCCTTGAACACCCGCGGCGGCTTGATGGGCACGTCGTCGAAGTCCATCTTGCGGAGCATCGTCGACCGCAGCTCGTACACCCGCTCCACCCAAGGCCCCGGGTCGCGCGCCGACGTCATGTCCTTGGCCGTCTCGAGGAGGGCCTCGAACGCCAGCTTGGCGTCGGACACGATCCCCAGGTGGGGCCGGAAGACGCGCCCGATCTGGCCCGGCTCGATGTCGATGTGCACGAACGTCCGGTCACCGCGGTAGACGTCGAGGTTCCCGGTGTGGCGCTCGGCGAAGCGAGCCCCGACGGCAAGGACGAAGTCGCTCTCGAGGAAGAGCTGGTTGGCGAAGCGCTGGCTGGTCTGGATGCCCACGATGCCCGCGTACAGGGGGTGGTCCTCGGGGACGGAGCCCTTGGCCATGTAGGTCGGCGTGACCGGCACCTGCAGGTACTCGGCCAGCTCCATGAGCGCGTCCGAGGCGTCGGAGATGATGACCCCGCCCCCGGGCATGAGCATCGGCCGCTCGGCCGCCAGGAGCATCTCCATGGCCTTGCGGATGGCGCTGGCGTTGGGCTTCGGCGGCTCCACCTGGAGGCGCTGGTCGAGCTCGGGGTCGTACTCGACCTCCTGCTCCTTGGTGATGTCGAGCGGCAGGTCGATGAGCACAGGCCCCGGGCGACCGGTGCGGGCGATGCGGAACGCCTCCCGGAACACCCACGGGATCTGGGCCGTCTCCTTCACCTGCACCGACCACTTGGTGACGGGCTTGGCGATCTCGGCGATGTCGACGGCCTGGAACGCCTCCTTGTGGAGAAGGTTGGTCGGCGCCTGGCCCGTGACGCAGATGATCGGGATGGAGTCGGCCCAGGCCGTGTACAGGCCGGTGATCATGTTGGTGCCCGCCGGCCCCGACGTCCCGATGCACAGGCCCACGCCACCGGTGACCCGGGCCAGGGCGTCGGCCGCGTGGGTGCCGCCCTCCTCGTGGCGGACGGCGATGTGGCGGATCTTCTCGGACTTGCTGAGGGCCTGGTAGAGGGGGAGGATCGCCGCCCCGGGGATGCCGAAGACGAACTCGACGCCCTCGTCCTCCATGATCTGGACGGCGGCCTCCATGACCTTCATGCGCTGGAGGCCGCCGCCGTTCGACTGGGACTGGTCGTTGTCCGCCACCGGGCTAGGCGATGCTGCTGTCGACGGGCTCGCCGATCTTGTGCTGGGCGGCGTCCTCGATGACGGTCAGGAGGGCGGAGTGGTCGAGCCCGGCCCTGTCCTTCACCTTCAGCTCCTGGAGCATCTGGTCGACGAGCGAGGTCAGGGGCAGCGGGACCCCGGCCTCCCGGGCGGTGGCCAGGGCGATGCCCAGGTCCTTGTGGTGCAGCTCGGAGCGGAAGCCGGGCTCGAAGTCGTGCTCGAGCATCTTCTCCCGCTTCTGGTCCATGACCTTGGTGCCGGCCAGACCGCCGGAGACGGCCTCGATGATCCTGGCCGGGTCGACCCCCGCCTTCGACCCGAGGACGAGGGCCTCGCTCACGCCCTCGATGACGATGCCGACGATGATCTGGTTGCACGCCTTGACGACCTGGCCCGAGCCCGCCGGGCCGACGTGGGTGGCGTTGCCCAGCGGCTCGAAGAGGGGCTTGGCCCGCTCGAAGTCGTCCTCGGCCCCGCCGACCATGAGGGCCAGGTCACCGCTGATGGCGCCCGGCTCGCCGCCGCTGATCGGCGAGTCCAGCGTCCTGACGCCCTTCTCGTCCGCCTTCTCGGCGATCTCCTTGGTGACCAGCGGGGAGATGGTGCTCATGTCGATCAGCAGCGTGCCCTCGCCCGCGCCCTCGAGGAGCCCGTCCTCTCCCAGATAGACCTGCTCGACCTCGGCCGACGCCGGCAGGCACGTGATGACCACGTCGCACTGCTCGGCGATCGCCTTGTAACTGTCGGCGGCCTCCGCCCCCTCCTGCTTCAGCTCGTCGGCGCTGCTGCTGCCGCTGTAGATGACGAGCTCCTGCCCCGCCTTGATGAGGTTCTTGGCCATGGGCTTGCCCATGATCCCGAGCCCCACGAATCCGACCTTCCCTTCGGCCACTGCGCGCCTCCCCGATAGCTAGAGGTTCAGGTCCCCGACCTTTACGTCCTCCCCCCTCTTCCCCGGCGGCAACCACTCGAGGCTCTCCTCGGTGGTGTCGGACGTCGGCTTGTACTCGAGGCCGATCCAGCCCTCGTAGGGCAGCTCCTCCAGGACCCCGAAGATGTACCGGTAGTTCATCTCCCCGGTGCCGGGCTCGCCCCGGTCGGGGGAGTCGGCCACCTGGATGTGGGTGATCCTGCCGATGTGCTCGCGCAGGGTGGCGACGACGTTCCCCTCCATCCGCTGCATGTGGTAGGCGTCGTACTGCAGCTTGACGTTGTCGCGTCCCACCCGCCCGACGAAGTCGGCGGCGGCCTTGGTGGTGTGCAGCAGGTACGGGCCGTTCTCGAAGGTGTTCACCGCCTCGACCATGATCTCGATGCCGTGCTCGGAGGCCTGGTCGGCGGCCCAGGCGATGTTCTCCCGGGCCAGCTCGAGCTGCTCGTCGGTGTCGACGTCGTCCAGTTCGAGGCCCACGAGCGCGTTCAGGCGGGGGCACCCGACCTTCCGGGCCAGCTCCAGGGCCACGGGGACGTTGTCGCGGAACTCCTGCTTGCGGTCCGGGTCGCTCACCAGGCCCCGGTCGCCCTTGGGCATGTCGCCGGCGTCGAAGTTGAACAGGGCCACCTCGAGGCCGGCGTCCTTGATCGCCGACTGCACCTCGTCGAGGTCCTCACCGGACGGCCACCAGAACTCGACCCCCTTGAAGCCGGCCTCCTTGGCGCCCGAGAAGCGCTCTGTGAAGTCGACGTCCTTCCACAACATGGACAGATTCGGGCAGAACCGCACGTCACCACCTCGCCGGAGTTGAGTGATCTGCAGGTAGGTCTACCCGCAGAGGAGCTCAGAGTTGCGCGGCTCTTCCCAACCGGGCTTCGGGCCGCAGCTCGTCGGGCAGGCCGTCGCCCACGGCGGCGCCGGCGAGGGCCCGTCCCAGGGCGGGGGCCTGCTTGAACAGGTTGTGGCCGGCCACGAACGACATCCCCTCCGCCTCCCACACGGCGACAGCGTCGGACCCCCAGGGGAGCTCGGTGACCCAGCAGTGGCGGTACTCGAGGGGCTCGGGGTCGAGGCCGGGCAGGGCCTCGCCCACGTAGGCGGCGGCCCGGTCACCGAGGGCGGTGAGGGCGGCGGGGTCGAGCAGACTGCCGTCACCCTGCACGTCGACGGTCTGGCTCAGCCCCACGGAGTAGCGCCGGTTGCCGGGGGCGGGCGTCGCGTAGGTGCCCGTCTCCCCGAAGTCGCCGCTGCCGTCCTGCAGGCAGGCCAGGCGGGCCGGCGGCTCGCCGTCGCCGCGGAGCCCGAACGTGCAGCGGACGTGGGCCGCGGCCTTGACCGGGAGCGACAGGCCGACGCCGCGCGCCAGCTGGGCCGTGCCCCGGCCGGCGCAGACGACGACCCGGGAGTGCTCGAAGCGGCTGCCCCCGGCCTGCACCTCGACCGTCCCCGAGCCGGTGGGACGGACGGCGATGACCTCGTCGGCGACCAGCGCGTCCCCGACCGCGCCGGCCAGGGCCTCGATGGCGGCCGAAGTGCGGATCGCCCCCCCGTCCTCGTCGAGCATGGCCGGTCCGGAGTAGCCG
>DASZOE010000331.1:0-2143 GCA_035550945.1 Acidimicrobiales bacterium | reverse complement strand
CTGAGTCCAGTGGCGTCGGCGGCCCCGAGGTGGCCGCCTGGACGGGGGCGACCGGGGAATGCGTCACCGGCTCGGACGAGCTGATCAAGGACATCCGAAGGCAGCCGGAGAAGTACTACGTCGACCTCCACACCACCGAGTTCCCGAGCGGAGCGTTGCGCGGTCCGTTGGCGAAGTAGATCGAGATGGCCTGCCCGCTGACGATGATCGTGATGGTGCGCTCGATGCGGCACGGCGCCGGCCACGGCGGGCGACACGACGCCCTCACCGGCCAGTCCTCCTGACCGGTCGCGTGTCGAGCCGCTCCCGCTGGACGCCACCGGCGGCGTCCGCCACAGCTGGGCCTCGTACTCCCAGACCCCCGAGGAGGTCATCCTCACGGCCGACGCTTCCCGCTGGCCGGGGGCGCTGGACGTCCCGACCGTTCTGGTGGCCGGCGACGCCGACCGGGCCATGGACCTGCCGTTCCTCGCGTCGCTCGCAACGCGCCACGACCATCTGGACGTGCAGATCTGGCCCGGTCGCCACGACCTCCCCCTCGCCCAGCCTCGTCGCTGCGCCGACCTCGTCGAACGGGTCGCCGCCGGCGCCGGCGGCTAGCGGAGCTCATCGGCGTCGTCGACGAGGAGGCGGAGCCCGAGCTGGGCGATCTCCCCCAGCGTGTCCCGGCAGTCGCCGCCCCACTCGGGGGCCTTCTCGGCCAGGAGCATGGCCACGGCCATGAGGGCGACGCTCACGTCGGGCGTCACCTCCACACCCAGGGCCGCCAGCCGGTCGCGGAGCTCGACGGAGAGGACGTGGGTGCTGGCCACCTCCCACACGTCGCGCTCCGCCAGCTGGGCCCGGATGAGGTCGGTGAGGCTGGTTCGTTCGTCGGCCAAGAGGTCCACTCCCCCCGCCGTCGCGGCGGTCGGCGATACGTCAACTATTCCCTGACGGAGCGTCGAGGCAGCATCGGGCGAAGTCGTCGATCATCGCCCCCAGCCGGCCCGGGTCCGAGTGGACCACTGTGTGGGCGCCCCCCGAGAGGGTCCGCAGCCGCCCGTCCGGCAGCTGCGCCGCCAGCTCCTCGATCCATGCCTGGGGCGCCACCCGGGCGTGGGCACCGCGGACGACGAGAACCGGCAGCCCGACCCGGTGGAGCTTCCCGGCCACGGGATCGGCCAGCACCCGACGAGCGGTGGCCAGCATCCGTACGGGACCGATCTCGACGATCTCGCGGAGGACGATGGCGTGGAAGCCGAGGGGCTCGCGCACGGCGGTGGCCAACCAGCGGCCGAGGAGACGGGCCACGGAGGCGACGCGGGGGTCGCCGGTAGGGCCGACCAGCGCCAGGGCCCCCGCCACCTCCGGGTGGCGCGCCGCGACTTCCATCGCCACCTGGGCGCCGACGGAGTGACCGACGAGGAGCGGCCTGCTCACGTCGACCACGTGGATCGCGGCGGCGAGGGCGTCGGCCAGCTCGGCCACGCCGAGGGGTCGGGGCGGGCGGCTGCTGCGCCCGAAGCCGGGCAGCTCGACGGCGAACACCGACCGCCGGGACGCGAGCCACTCGGCGGTGGGGAGGAGGTAGCGGCTCGAGACGATGCCGTGGACCAGGACCACGGGGGGGCGGGACGACGGTCCGATCGCGCTCCACACCCGCAGGCGGTGGGCGCCGGCGTCCACGAACCTGCTGGCGAGTGGCCCGGGCCCGGTCACCCGAGGACGCGGGTGCGCCGCCGGCGCCAGGCCGCCTCCGACCCGCCGTCGTCGCCGAGCAGGCTCCCGACGAGGCAGGCGCCCCACGGGACCACGATCCACACGACCAGCAGGGCGACGGGGGCGACGACCGTCCGGAGCACGTCGAACACCAGGGTGAGCACCAGGACGACCCCGAGGACGATCAGCGCCACGACCACTGCCTCCCCACCTACCCGCGAGCCGCCGGGGCGCACACTGCGGGGCCCTCCACCGAGGGACAGGAGAAGGAGGGGCGGCGGCCACTGAGTACCGTCGGCGCCCATGTCGGGGCTCCCGCCTCCGCCGCTCGCCGACGCCGAGGGGATCCGGTTGCTGCGGACGGCGCTCCGGGCGGCCCGCTTCGACGCCGCCCACGTCGGCGACGCCCTGGGGATCGAGGGCCCCAACCTGACCCCCAGCC
>DASZOE010000330.1:0-7181 GCA_035550945.1 Acidimicrobiales bacterium | reverse complement strand
CCTTGAGCCCGAACAGCTGGTCGGACTTGCCCTCGATGCCGGCCTCGGTGAGGACCCTGGTGGTCTCCTGGAACGACGCCGCCGACAGCCACGACTCCGTGGCCAGGGACGCCTTGGTGATCCCCATGAGCTCGGGCCGGCCCTCGGCCGGCGTCCTGCCCTCCTGGACGAGCGAGCGGTTGGCCTCGGCGTACTGGCGGGCGTCGACCCGCTCGCCGGGCAGGAAGCTCGACTCGCCGGCCTCGGCCACCAGGACCCGCCGCAGCATCTGGCGGACGATGAGCTCGACGTGCTTGTCGTGGATCGACACGCCCTGGGAGCGGTAGACCTCCTGGACCTGGTCGACGAGGTACTGCTGGGTGTCGCGGATGCCCTTGATCTCCAGCAGCTCCTTGGGGTCCTTGGGGCCCTCTATGAGGGCGTCGCCGGCGGCGGTCTCGTCACCGTCGCGGACGAGGAGCCGGGCCAGGTCACGGGTCGAGACCGGGTAGGACTCCTCGCTCCCGTCGTCGGCAACGATCGTCACCGTGCGCCCCTTGACCTCGTCGTCGACCAGGCGGACGACGCCCGAGGTGCGGGCGAGGACGGCCTTGCCCTTCGGGGTGCGGGCCTCGAACAGCTCGACCACCCGGGGGAGGCCGTGGGTGATGTCCTCACCGGCGATGCCGCCGGTGTGGAATGTCCGCATGGTGAGCTGGGTGCCGGGCTCGCCGATGGACTGGGCGGCGATGACGCCGACCGCCTCGCCGAGCTCGATGGGGCGTCCGGTGGCCATGGAGCGGCCGTAGCAGAGGCCGCACACGCCGTAGACGGCCTCGCAGGTGAGCACCGAGCGCACCCGCACCCGGTTCAGCTCGGGATCGTCGCGCAGGGCGGCGAGCTCCATCTCGCCCACCTCGATGCCGGCGGCCAGCTCGGTGCCGTCGGCCAGCGTCACCGGGTCGGCCAGGACCCGGCCGAACAGGCGGGTCTCCAGGTTGTGGCGCTGGTCGGGGCGGTCGGGCGAGATGTCCTCCAGCCACAGTCCCCGGCTCGTGCCGCAGTCGGGCTCGCGGACGATGAGCTCCTGGGCCACGTCGACGAGGCGGCGGGTCAGGTAGCCGGAGGCGGCGGTGCGCAGAGCGGTGTCGGCGAGGCCCTTGCGGGCGCCGTGGGTGGAGATGAAGTACTCGAGGACCGACATGCCCTCGCGGAAGTTGCTCTTGATCGGGCGGGGGATGATCTCGCCCCGGGGGTTGGCCACCAGGCCCCGCATGCCGGCGATCTGGCTGACCTGCATGATGTTCCCTCGGGCGCCCGACCCCACCATCATGTCGATGGGGTTGAACGTCTCCTTGCCGAGCGTCTTCTGCATCGCCCGGCGGACCTCCTCGGTGGCGTTGATCCAGATCTCGACTTCCTTCTGGCGCCGCTCGTCGTCGGTGATGATCCCCCGGCGGAACTGCGACTCGATCTTCTCCGCCTCCTTCTCGTAGCGGTCGAGGATCGCGGGCTTCTCGGGCGGCGTCTTGACGTCGTCCATGGAGATGGTGAGCCCGGACTGGCTGGCGAAGCGGAAGCCCAGGTCCTTGATGGCGTCGAGGCTCTCGGCCACCACGGCCTTGGTGTACTCGTCGACCAGGCGCTCGACGATGTCGGTGATGTGGCGCTTCTTCACCGGGGCGTCGATGTGGCCGTAGGTGGAGGCGAAGCCCTCGGGGAGGGCGGCCTCGAACAGCAGCCGGCCCGGGGTCGTGCTGCGGTAGGTCGGCTTGCCGTCGTCGTCGCCGCCGTCGGGCACCTTGATCTCGGCGTGGACCGCGATGTCACCGGCGTCGTAGGCCTGCTCGACCTCCCACAGGTGGCGGAAGACGCGGCCCTCGCCCTTGGCTCCCGCCAGCTTCTCGGTGAGGTAGTAGATGCCGATGACCATGTCCTGGCTGGGCACCGTCAGGGGCCGGCCGTTGGCCGGCGACAGCACGTTGTTGGCCGACAGCATGAGCACCCGGGCCTCGGCCTGGGCCTCGGCCGAGAGGGGCAGGTGCACGGCCATCTGGTCGCCGTCGAAGTCGGCGTTGAAGGCGGCGCAGACCAGGGGGTGGATCTGGATGGCCTTGCCCTCGACGAGCAGGGGCTCGAAGGCCTGGATCCCGAGGCGGTGCAGCGTCGGCGCCCGGTTCAGGAAGACGGGGTGCTCCTTGATGACCTCCTCGAGCACGTCCCACACGTGGGGGCGGCGGCGCTCGACCATGCGCTTGGCCGACTTGATGTTCTGGGCCAGCTCGGTGTCGACCAGCCGCTTCATCACGAAGGGCTTGAACAGCTCGAGGGCCATGAGCTTGGGCAGGCCGCACTGGTGGAGGCGCAGGGTGGGCCCGGCCACGATGACGGAGCGGCCCGAGTAGTCGACCCGCTTCCCGAGCAGGTTCTGGCGGAAGCGCCCCTGCTTGCCCTTCAGCATGTCGGACAGGGACTTGAGGGGACGGTTGCCCGGCCCCGTGACGGGACGGCCTCGCCGGCCGTTGTCGAAGAGGGCGTCGACCGCCTCCTGCAGCATGCGCTTCTCGTTGTTGACGATGATCTCGGGCGCGCCGAGGTCGAGGAGCCGCTTGAGGCGGTTGTTGCGGTTGATGACCCGGCGGTACAGGTCGTTGAGGTCGGAGGTCGCGAAGCGGCCACCGTCGAGCTGGACCATGGGGCGCAGGTCGGGCGGGATGACGGGGACAGCGTCGAGGATCATGGCCGACGGCTCGTTGATGCGCCGGCTGTTGTCGTCGCGGCGGTTGAAGGCGGTGACGATCTTCAGGCGCTTGATGGCCTTCTGCTTGCGCTGGGCCGAGAGGGGACGGCGCCCGTCGGTGGCGTCGATCATCTCCCGGAGCTTGCGCTCCTCGTCGTCGAAGTCGATCTCGGTGATGAGCTGGGAGATGGCGTCGGCGCCCATGCCGCCGCGGAAGTAGTCGCCGTAGCGGTCCTTGAGCTGCCGCCAGACGACCTCGTCCTCGATGATCTTGCGGCTGTGCAGGTCGCGGAACTCGTCGAAGCCCCGCCGGGCCAGGTCGAGCTCGGCCTGGGCCCGCTCCCGGATCTGGGCGACCTCCTTCTCGGCCGCCCGCTGACGGGCCTTGATCTCGGAGTCCTTGGCCCCCGACTCCTCCAGCTCGGCGACCTCGGCCTCGAGGTCCTTGAACCGGTGGTCGATGTCGAGGTCGCGCTGGCGCTCGATCTCGGCCAGCTCCTCGCCCAGCTCACCCTCGAGCTCGGGGAGGTCGATGTGGCGGCGCTCGTCGTCGACCCACGTGACGAGGTTGGCCGCGAAGTAGATGACCTTCTCGAGCTGCTTGGCCTTGAGCTCCTCACGGGCCTCGGTGCCCATGAGCAGGTAGGGGAGCCACGACCGGGTACCCCGCAGGTACCAGATGTGGACGACGGGGGCGGCCAGCTCGATGTGGCCCATGCGCTCGCGGCGCACCTTGGAGCGGGTGACCTCGACGCCGCAGCGCTCGCAGATGATGCCCTTGAACCGGACGCGCTTGTACTTGCCGCAGTAGCACTCCCAGTCCTTGGTGGGACCGAAGATCTTCTCGCAGAAGAGCCCGTCCTTCTCCGGCTTGAGGGTGCGGTAGTTGATCGTCTCCGGCTTCTTGACCTCACCGTTCGACCACGTGCGAATGGAGTCCGCCGTGGCCAGGGCGATCCGAAGCTGGTCGAAATTGTTGACGTCGAGCACTCAGTCCTTCTCTCTCTGCATCGAGACCAGCACTAGAAGCCCCCGCGCTCGGCGGCGCGCCGAGCGTCCTCTTCGTCCGATCCCCGCTCGGGCCGGGACAGGTCGATCCCCAGCTCCTCGGCGGTCCGGAAGATGTCCTCGTCGAGCTCGCGCATCTCGATCTCCTCACCCGTGGTCGACAGCACCTCCACGTTGAGGCAGAGGCTCTGCATCTCCTTGATGAGAACCTTGAACGACTCGGGGATGCCGGGCTCGGGGATGTTCTCGCCCTTGACGATGGCCTCGTACACCTTGACCCGTCCGAGGACGTCGTCGGACTTGATGGTGAGCAGCTCCTGGAGGGCGTAGGCGGCCCCTTAGGCCTCCAGGGCCCACACCTCCATCTCGCCGAACCGCTGGCCCCCGAACTGGGCCTTCCCACCCAGGGGCTGCTGGGTGATCATCGAGTAGGGGCCGGTCGAGCGGGCGTGGATCTTGTCGTCGACCAGGTGGAGCAGCTTCATGATGTAGACGTAGCCGACGGTGATGGGCTGGTCGTAGGGCTCGCCCGTGCGGCCGTTGTACAGGGTGGCCTTGCCGTCGGCCCCGATGAGGCGATCGCCGTCGGGCGACTCGGGGTTGATCCGCTCGAGGAGCTGGCGGATGGTGGGGTGGCCGCCGGGGTCGTCCTCGTCCCAGTGGGCCCCGTCGAAGACGGGGGACGACACCCACACCGCAGGTTCGGTGACGGGGCGCGTCTTGGCGACCCGCGCCGAACCCGCGCCGTTGTGATCGGGCGGCGTCTGGCCGTCCCACCCCCAGCGGGCGGCGTAGCCGAGGTGGGCCTCGAGCACCTGGCCCACGTTCATCCGGCTGGGCACGCCCAGGGGGTTGAGGATGATGTCGACCGGGGTCCCGTCGGCCAGGTGGGGCATGTCCTCCACGGGGAGGATCTTGGAGATCACGCCCTTGTTGCCGTGGCGACCGGCCAGCTTGTCGCCCTCGGAGATCTTGCGCTTCTGGGCCACGTAGACCCGCACCAGCTGGTTCACGCCGGGCGCGAGCTCGTGCTGCTCCTCGCGGGAGAAGACCTTCACGTCGATGACCTTGCCGGTCTCGCCGTGGGGGACCTTGAGGCTCGTGTCGCGGACCTCGCGGGCCTTCTCGCCGAAGATGGCCCGCAGCAGGCGCTCCTCGGGAGTGAGCTCGGTCTCGCCCTTGGGGGTGACCTTGCCCACCAGCACGTCGCCGGGGCCGACCTCGGCGCCGATGCGGATGATGCCCCGCTCGTCGAGGTCCTTGAGGATCTCCTCGGAGAGGTTCGGGATGTCCCGGGTGATCTCCTCGGCCCCGAGCTTGGTGCCGCGGGCGTCGCCCTCGTGGGCCTCGATGTGGATGGACGTCAGGACGTCGTCGCGCACCAGGCGCTCGGACAGGATGATGGCGTCCTCGAAGTTGTACCCCTCCCAGGGCATGAAGGCGACGAGCAGGTTCTTGCCCAGGGCCAGGTCGCCGTGGTCGGTGGAGGGCCCGTCGGCCAGGACGTCGCCGATCCCGATCCGCTGGCCCTCGTCGACGAGCGGCTTCTGGTTGATCGACGTGCCCTGGTTGGAGCGGCGGAACTTGGCCAGGCGGTAGGTCTTGCGGCCGAGGGTGGTGCCCCCGGGGCGGTCGGCCACCGACGCGCCCGGATCGGTCTGGCCGGGGTCGTACTCGACGACGATGTGGTCGCCGGTGACCTCGACCACGTCGCCGTTGCCCTCGGCCAGCACCACGTCGCCGGCGTCGCGGGCCGTACGGGGCTCGATGCCGGTGCCGATGTAGGGGGCCTCGGCCCGCACCAGGGAGACGGCCTGGCGCTGCATGTTGGCGCCCATCAGCGCCCGGTTGGCGTCATCGTGCTCGAGGAACGGGATCATGGCCGTGGCCACGGAGACGATCTGCTTGGGCGAGACGTCCATGAGGTCGACCTCGGACGGCGGCACGTAGTCGACCTCGCTCGTGGTCCCGTAAGACGTGCCCCCGGCGCCGATGCGCACGCCGGCGCCCTGGGGACCGCGGCGCACGAGGACGCGGTCGGCGAGGAACTGGCCCTGGTCGTCGAGGGGCGCGTTCGCCTGGGCGATGACGTGCTCCTCCTCCTCGTCGGCGGCCAGGTAGAGGATCTCGTCGGTGACCCGGCCGTCGACGACCCTGCGGTAGGGCGTTTCGATGAAGCCGAAGTCGTTGACCCGGGCGTAGCTCGCCAGCGAGCCGATGAGGCCGATGTTCGGACCCTCCGGCGTCTCGATGGGGCACATGCGGCCGTAGTGGGAGGTGTGGACGTCGCGGACCTCGAAGCCGGCCCGCTCCCGGGACAGCCCGCCCGGACCGAGGGCGGAGAGGCGCCGCTTGTGGGTCAGGCCGTCGAGGGGGTTGGTCTGGCCCATGAACTGGGAGAGCTGGCTGGTGCCGAAGAACTCCTTGATGGCGGCGACCACCGGGCGGATGTTGATAAGGGTCTGGGGCGTGATGGCCTCGACGTCCTGGGTCGTCATCCGCTCCCGCACGACCCGCTCCATCCGGGAGAGACCGATGCGGACCTGGTTCTGGATGAGCTCGCCCACGGAGCGGATCCGGCGGTTGGCGAAGTGGTCCTGGTCGTCGAGGCGGTACCCGGCCTCCCCCGCGGCCAGGTGCAGGAGGTAGGTCGTGGCCGCCAGGATCTCGGCCGGGGAGAGCACGCTCTGGCTCTCACCCGGACGCTCGAGGTCGACGTCGAAGAGCTCGGCGACGCGCTCGATCTCCGGGCCGAGCTTGCGGTTCAGCTTGTAGCGGCCGACCCGCGTGAGGTCGTAGCGCTTGGGGTTGAAGAAGGCGTTCTCGAAGTAGGCCCGGGCCGCCTCCACGTGGGGCGGCTCTCCGGGCCGGGCCCGCTTGTAGATCTCGAGCAGGGCGTCGTCGCGGGTGGGCGCCAGCTCCCGCTCCTTCTCCCACTGGCCCTCGAGGAAGTCGAAGTGGCGGACGAAGCGGTCGAGGAAGCCGGGCCGGCCCTCTTCGTCGTAGCCGAGGGCCCGGAGGAGGACGAACAGGGACAGCCGGCGCTTCCGGGCCACCCGGGTGCCGGCGGAGACGTCCTTGCCGGGCTTCTGCTCGATGTCGAACTCGATCCACTCGCCCCGGTAGGGGTGGATCGTGCCGGTGGCGATGGTCTTGGCGTCCCGCCCGGGCTGGAAGATGACGCCCGGCGAGCGCACGAGCTGGGAGACGACGACCCGCTCGGTGCCGTTGATGATGAAGGTGCCCTTGCCGGTCATCATCGGGAAGTCCCCCATGAAGACCGTCTGCTCCTTGATCTCGCCGGTCGTGGCGTTCATGAACCGCGCCCGCACGAAGATGGGCGCGGAGTAGGTCATGTCCTTCTCCTTGCACTCGTCCACCGAGAACTTCGGGGGCGGGCGCAGGTCAGGGTCGGAGGCGTCGAACTCGAGCTCGAGGCGGAGCTGACCGGTGA
>DASZOE010000329.1:0-7001 GCA_035550945.1 Acidimicrobiales bacterium | reverse complement strand
GGCTGGGGGTCGAAGCCGGGACGGACGAGCATGGCGGGCTCGGTGGCCGGGGCCACTCCCGCCCGGCCGAGCGCGGTGCCCAGCACGGCCGCGGCCTGCAACGAGAGCTCGGCCAGGGGCCGGTTGCGGTGGGTCCGGGTTCCGAGGTCGACCTGCGCCAGCGCGCCGTCCCCGGCGACGGCCGAGACGTCGATCAGGAGGCCGAGGTCGACTCCGTAGCCCTGGACGAACGGCACCTGCTCCAGCACCTCCCGGCGGCCCGCGAACTCCCCGGCGAGGGGCTGGACCACGCCGGCCAGCTGCGGGAACAGCAGCGCCAGCACAGGCCGGGCGACGAGCTCGGTGACCCGCCCCCCCTCACCCACCACCCCGGCGAGGGGTCGCTCGTAGAAGCCCTTCACGAAGGCCACCTCGGGCAGCGTGAGCAAGGGGCCCAGCAGCCCGGTGACGAAGGCGGCGTCGAAGTCGCGGACGTCGGCGTCGCAGAACGCCAGGAGGTCGCCCTTGGCCGCCCCGAGGGCCTTCCAGAGGGCCTCGCCCTTGCCCTGGCCCGGTCCGCAGCCGGGCAGCACGTCGCTCGCCGCGACCACCGTCGCGCCCTCGTCGGCGGCGACCGCCGCGGTGCCGTCGATCGAGCCGTCGTCGACCACGAGGATCTCGTCGACGAGGGGAGCCCGGTCGACCAGCTCGCGGCGGATGGTGGCCACGATGGGGCCGATGGTGGTCGCCTCGTCGCGGGCCGGGAGGCAGACGGTGACGAACCGGCCGGTCTTGGCCGGGACCAGGTCCTCGGCGAGGAAATCACGGTGATGAAAGCGCCGGAGGCGGCCGGTCATGGCCCATTGTCCCCCATGCCGGGGAGTGCCTTATCATGGGGGCATCATCCAGAGCGGTTGAGGGACCGAGCCCGACGACGCCGCGACAACCAGTCGTCCAGCCGCCGGCGGGCGACCAGGTGCCAATGCTCGGATCGATGACGAGGAGGAGACGGTGTCGTTCGTCGAAGGTCTGCTATGCAGGGAGTGCGGCCGCGCCTATCCGGCCGAGGCCCTGCATGTCTGTGAGTACTGCTTCGGGCCGCTCGAGGTCGTCTACGACTACGAGGCCGTCGCCGCCGCCACCAGCCGGGCGTCGATCGCCGCCGGTCCCGCGTCCATCTGGCGCTACGCCAGCCTCCTGCCCGCCCAGAACGACGGCGCGGTCGACCTCGGCGCCGGTTTCACCCCCCTCGTGCGGGCCGACCGCCTGGCCGCCGAGCTCGGCCTGGGCGAGCTCTGGCTGAAGAACGACACCCTCAACCCCACCGGGTCGTTCAAGGACCGGGTGGTGTCCGTCGCCCTGGCCCGGGCCCGGGAGCTGGGGTTCAAGGTCGCGGCGTGCGCCTCCACCGGCAACCTGGCCAACTCGGTGGCCGCCCATGCGGCCCGGGCCGGGATGCGCCACTTCGTCTTCATCCCCGCCGACCTGGAGCCGGCCAAGATCGTCACCAGCGCGGTGTACGGCCACAGCCTGGTGGCCGTCGACGGGAGCTACGACGACGTCAACCGGCTGTGCGCGGAGCTGGCCTCCGAGCACCCGACGTGGGCGTTCGTCAACGTCAACCTGCGGACGTACTACGCCGAAGGCTCCAAGACGCTGGCCTTCGAGACGGCCGAGCAGCTCGGCTGGCAGGCGCCCGACCACGTGGTCGTGCCCGTGGCCTCCGGCTCCCAGCTGACCAAGATCGCCAAGGGCTTCGGCGAGCTGTACACCGTGGGCCTCCTCGACGAGGAGCCGTCGGTGCGGGTGTCGGGGGCCCAGGCCGAGGGGTGTTCCCCGGTGGCCGCCGCCTTCGCCGCCGGCGACCACTACGTCCGCCCGGTGAAGCCGGCCACCTTGGCCAAGTCCCTGGCCATCGGCAACCCCGCCGACGGCATCTACGCCCTCGACGCCGTGCGCTCGAGCGGCGGGGCCGTGGCCTCGGTCACCGACGACGAGATGGTCGAGGGCATGATCCTGCTGGCCCGCACCGAGGGCATCTTCGCCGAGACCGCGGGCGGCGTCACCATCGCCACCCTGGCCAAGCTGGCCGCCTCCGGGGTCGTGCGGGCCGACGAGCGGGTGGTCGCCTACGTCACCGGCAACGGGCTCAAGACGGTCGACGCGGTGGCCCCGGTGCTCGGGCCGTCGGCCACCATCGCTCCCAGCCTGGAGGCGTTCGCGGCGGCTGTCGACGTGGAGGGGGACGGGATCTGATGGCCGTCACCGTGCGGGTGCCGACCCAGCTGCGGACCTTGTCGGACGGGGCCTCGGAGGTGGCCGTCGAGGGCTCCACCGTGGGCGAGGTCCTGGCCGCCCTCGACGCCTCCCACCCTGGCTTCCGGGCCCGGCTCTTCGACGAGGACGGCCAGCTCCGGCGCTTCGTCAACGTCTTCGTGGCCGACGAGGACGTGCGGTTCATGAAGGGCCTCGACACCGAGGTGGCGGCGGGGTCGACGGTGTCGATCATCCCCGCCGTGGCCGGGGGCTAGCGCGGGTCTCAGCCGGAGCGGACGAACTCCAGGCGCACGCTGTCATCGTCGTGGAGGACGATCGTCCTCCCCCCCGAGAGGGACCACGACTCCGGGACCAGGAAGTACCGGCCTCCGGAGTGGAAGAGCAGCTTGAGCCCCCGGTAGCGGAAGGCGTAGGCCGAATCGGGCTCCGCGAAGCCGGTCTCCTCGACGCCGGGAGCCTCGATGTGCAGGCGCCTGGCGCTGAACACGACCACGCCGGGCTGGAACTCGAGCTGGTCGAGGAAGAACTCCCCTTCCTCCCGGCCCTTGAGCTCGGCGTAGTTGGCCACCACCCACACGAGCCCGACGGCCAGGAGGGTGGACACGAGGATGACGCTCAACCCGGGAAGGTGCGGCTGTCCCCGTGGCCCGTCGCCGGCCCTGTGCGGGGTCCGACGGCGGCGGCGATCGATCAGGACGGCGTAGCTCACCAGCCCCGTTCCCAGCAGCAGGCTCAGGGGGGTGAGGAGGAGGACGGCGTCGGAGGGGTACCGGCTGGCGTTGAGCACGAGGCCGGTCATGAACGAGGCGACACCGACCACGACCATGGCTCCCGCCACCCAGGGCCAGAGCGCCCACTCGGGGCGACGGTCGATCTGCGACGACACCAGCCCGTGCGCCCACAGCAGGAGCAGCCCGGCCAGCAGCACCTCGCCGAGGGGGATGAACACCGACCGGATGCTCTGGAGAAGGTAGTCCTGGGTCGAGAAGCCGAAGAGCGAGACGTCGAGCCCGAAGAACTGCGAGAACGCCTGGGCCTTGGCCCACCCGAAGTAGAAGAGCAGGGCGGTGATGAGCGCGGTGGGCCCGATGACGGTCCCCAGGCTCTGGACGGTCCGGAGGACGGTGGCCTCCGAGGCCGTGCCTCCGGCCCCGCCCGGCGCAGCAACGTCGCCCTGTCGGCCGCTGAGCGCCACCCTGCTGCTACCGGGTCGTCGTCGACGCCCGCGTCGTGGTCGTCGTGCGCGCCGTCGTCGACGTCGTGGGGTCCGTCGTGTCCTCGGTCGTCGTCGGCCGGGGGCAGGAGGGGGAGATCCGCTCGTCCAGGAAGTTGTCGAAGCCGAACACCAGGAGGCGCTGGGCGTTACAGGTGAAGTCGGTCGAGGGTTCGGGGCCCAGCCCGACATCGCCGGCCCGGGCCCGGCCCAGGTCGCTCCTGGCGGCCTGGAGGTTGCCCAGGCATCCCTGGGCGATGCCCCGGTAGAGGAAGACGTACGGCGGGCCGCCGGTCTGCTGCCCGGCCTCGGTGCCCAGCTCTCCCTGCACAGAGGCGAGCAGGCGCCGGCATTGGGCGGGGGTCACCCCCGCGTCCAGGAAGCCGTGCCACGTCCTGATCGCGGTGACGAGCTCGTCGGGCCCGTTGGGGCCGGGCGGGCCGGGGAGCCGGGCCCGCTGCCGCCGGGCCGTCGTCGCCGTCTGTCCTCCGTCGACGGAGGTCGGGGGATCGGTGTCCCCGGTCGAGTCCGACGCCGTCTCCTGCCCGCCGCCGCCCCACGAACCGGCGGCGAGGGCGAGAGCGACCACGAGGGCCCCGACGAGACGCCGACGCGGGCCCGTCTCGGGGTGATCGCCACCGGAGGTGCTGGTGGTGCAGGCCGTGGGCGAAGCGTACCGTCGGGGCCGGCGGGACCGCGGGATGGCCGCTGGGGGGCCGGCAGCCCGCCCGCCGCCGCCGGCGCCCCTTGCGCGGGACGCCCGGCTTTGGTTGTATCGTTAGCAGTCATAGGATGAGAGTGCTAACGAGCCTGTCGACGAGCCGGAGTGGTTCGAGCCGGGACGACACGAGGCACGGACAAGGAGCGACTGCATGCCCAAACTGATCGCCTTCGACGAGACCGCCCGCCGGGCCCTCGAGAGCGGGATGAACCAGCTGGCCGACGCCGTACGCGTCACCCTGGGCCCGAAGGGCCGCAACGTGGTCCTGGACAAGCGGTGGGGAGCGCCGACGATCACCAACGACGGCGTGTCCATCGCCAAGGAGATCGAGCTCGAGGACCCCTACGAGAAGATCGGGGCCGAGCTGGTCAAGGAAGTGGCCAAGAAGACCGACGACGTCGCCGGTGACGGCACCACCACCGCCACCGTCCTCGCCTGGGCCATGGTCCGCGAGGGCCTCCGCAACGTGGCCGCCGGCGCCAACCCCATGAGCATCAAGCGGGGCATCGAGGCCGCCGTCGAGCGGGCCGTCGACGCCCTCAAGGACGTGGCCGTGGACGTGGAGTCCAAGGAGCAGGTGGCCCAGGTCGCCTCCATCTCCGCCGCCGACCGGGAGATCGGCGACATGATCTCCGAGGCCATCGACAAGGTCGGCAAGGACGGCGTGATCACCGTCGAGGAGTCGCAGACCTTCGGCATGGAGATGGAGCTGGTCGAGGGGATGCGCTTCGACAAGGGCTTCATCTCGCCCTACTTCGTCACCGACTCCGAGCGCATGGAGGCGGTCCTCGAGGACCCCTACCTGCTCTTCGTGAGCTCGAAGATCTCGGCCGTGCGTGACCTGCTCCCGATCCTCGAGAAGGTCATGCAGTCCGGCCGCCCCCTCGTGATCATCGCCGAGGACGTCGAGGGCGAGGCCCTCGCCACCCTCGTGGTCAACAAGATCCGGGGCACGTTCAAGTCGGCCGCGGTCAAGGCCCCCGGCTTCGGCGAGCGCCGCAAGGCCATGCTGCAGGACATGGCCATCCTCACCGGCGGCCAGGTCATCTCCGAGGAGGTCGGCCTCAAGCTCGAGAACGTCACCATCGACATGCTCGGGCGGGCCCGCAAGATCACCGTCACCAAGGACGAGACCACCATGGTCGAAGGGGCGGGCGAGCAGGCCGACATCAACGGCCGCATCAACCAGATCCGGGCCGAGATGGACACCACCGACTCCGACTACGACCGCGAGAAGCTCCAGGAGCGCCTGGCCAAGCTGTCCGGCGGTGTGGCCGTGATCAAGGTCGGCGCCGCCACCGAGGTCGAGCTGCGGGAGAAGAAGCACCGCATCGAGGACGCGGTCAGCACCACCAAGGCCGCGGTCGAGGAGGGTGTCGTGCCCGGGGGTGGCGTGGCCCTGCTGCGGGCCCAGGCCAAGGTCCTCGACCTGTCGGCGTCGCTCGAGGGCGACGAGGCCACCGGTGCCCGCATCGTGGCGCGGTCGCTGGAGGAGCCGCTGAAGCAGATCGCGGTCAATGCCGGCCTCGAGGGCGGCGTGATCGTCGAGCGGGTGCGGGGCCTCGACGGGCCCACCGGCCTCAACGCGGCCACGGGCGACTACGAGGACCTCTTCAAGGCCGGCGTCATCGACGCCGCCAAGGTCACCCGGTCGGCGCTGCAGAACGCCGCTTCCATCGCCGCTCTGTTCCTGACCACCGAGGCGGTCATCGTCGACAAGCCCGACGACAAGGCACCTGCCGGGGCCGGTGCCGGCGCGGGGATGGACGACTTCTAGTCCGAGGCCGGCGGACCCCTCGAACGAGCCCCAGAAGGCGCCGGCGCGCGCCGGCGCCTTCTGCGCGGAAAGGACGGGTTCGAAGCCTCCCTGCTACCATCCCGCGCCCGTCAGGGGTGGCACGGGAGGTGCTCACAATGAGGTCACGGTTGGCCGGTGGGGTGGCGGCGGTGGTCCTGGTTCCGGCGCTGTTGGCGGGGTGCGGCGACGGTGGGGAGCCGGGCGCCGAGAAGCAGAGATACATCGAGCAGTCCGACGCGATCTGCAGGGACACCTTCGCCGAGGCGAACCAGGTCGGCACCGGGCGCGACCAGCAGACGGCGCAGCGGCTCGCCGACGTGTGGGCGCCGGCCGCCCAGGAGCTCAAGGCCCTGCCCGTGCCCAGGGAGAGCCTGGAGCTGGCTCAGCAGTTCGTGACCGATGTGGAGAACCTGAGCCTGGCGTACGTCCACGCCGCCCGGTCGGCGGAGCTGAACGACCAGGCCGACGTCGAGGAGGCCTTCCGCGACATCGACCTCATCAAGGACCGGGCCGCGGAGACCGCCGAGGAGTACGGCTACGAGGTCTGCAGCCAGATCGGCCAGGTCAACCGCTAGCTCGATGCCGGGCCCGCCCCGCCCGGCTCCTACAATCGGCCCGTGAGCGACGAGGGGATGGCCGCGGTCACGCCGTCCGAGGGCTGGGGCGTCCTCCACCTGTTCTGGCGCCTGGGCCCCGACGTCGACGCCGAGGCCGTCACCGCCGCGGTCAAGAGCTGCCAGGCCGACGATCACCAGGTGGTGCCCTTCGTGGTCCTCGGGCACAAGGCCGACTTCGGCACCCTGGCCCTGGGCCCCGACCTGTGGCGGCTGCACCGCCTCCAGGCCGAGCTCCTCGCCGCCGGGCTCGACCTGACCGCGTCGTACCTGTCGCTCACCGAGGTGTCCGAATACGCCAAGGGGATGCCGGCGGAGCGCCTCGAGCCCCGACTCCATCCCCGGCTCCCGCCCGAGGGAAAGCGCCTCATCTGCTTCTACCCCATGTCCAAGCGGCGC
>DASZOE010000328.1:0-4431 GCA_035550945.1 Acidimicrobiales bacterium | reverse complement strand
GTGCCGACCCGACCGGGGGGACGGTGGTGACGGGCACGACGGCAGGCGCCGAGGCCGTCGTCGGCACCGGCGGAGCGGTCGTCGGCACCGTGGTGACCGCCGCCGGCGGCTCCGTCGTGGGCGGCGGCGCCGTCGTAGAGGGCATTTCGGTGGTGGCCGCCGGTGCGGGTGAGGGCGAGTCGGCGGTGTCGCCGGCGCGGTCGCGCAGCACGCCGTAGGCCGTCAACGCAGCGAGGAAGAGGAAGAAGCCCAGCGGCGCCGCCGCCCACCGGAGCCCGGCGGCGAGACGGTCGAGCCGGGACTCGTCCGGCCCGCCGGGCTCCTCGTCTGGCTGCCAGTCGGGCCTCGTGTCGTCGGGTTCCCCCGGCTCGGCCGCCCCGTCGAGCACGGGCCGGGGGCCGAACCCGGCCAGGGTCTCGGCGAGGATGGCCTCGTCGCGGCGGTCGTCGTCAGCCATCGCTCGCTCCACAGTACGGGCCCGGACCGGGGGGCGCGCCCGGGGCGGTGGTTACCGGGCGAACAGGCCGACGAGGGTGCCGGTCGCCAGGCGTGAGCCCTCGAGTGCGGCGCGGACGTCCTCCCTGTCCTCTCCGGCGGGCAGGTCGAGCGGGGCCTCCAGGGCGAAGAGCCGGAAGAAGTAGCGGTGGGCGTCGTCGCCGACCGGCGGCCTGGGACCGCCGTAGCCTCTCTCGCCGTAGTCGTTCTCCCAGGAGGAGGCCTCCGGAGGCTGCTCGCCCTCACCGAGCGAGCGCCGGGACGGATCGATGCCGGTCAGGAGCCAGTGGAGGAACGTGCCGCCGGGCGCGTCGGGATCCTCACAGAGGAGGGCAAGCTCGGCCGTGCCCTCGGGCGGTTCGGACCAGTCGAGGGGAGGCGAGGCGTTGCCTCCGTCCAACGAGAGCCGCCCGGGCATCAGGGTGTGGTCATTGAAGGCGGGCGAGCGAAGGTCGATGACCGCGCCCGGGTCACCGCCGCCGCCGGCCTCCCCGTAGGGCCCGGCCGCCCGATCGGTCCGGGCCGCGGGCGAGACCGTGTCGTTCCCGCGCTGGAGGATGGCGTTGGCCGCCTCGTCGGCCTTCTGGTCGTTCACGCCCTGGTCGTCGAGCTCCGCCCGGAGGCGGCTGCGTCGGACGTCGTAGCGGTGGCTGCCGGGGGTGGGCATGGGCCTCCTTTCTCGCGGCGAACGCCGTCGCGCGTACCCCGGTGCCGATGGCGGAAAACGGCGGTGCCCCTACCTCACCTCGAACCCGACCGGTTCGCGGGACTGGAGGTCCCCGTTGTAGTTGATGGTCAGCTCCTCGCCCGGCGCGATGTCCCGGACCGCCGAGAACACGATCCGCCTGCCCCGGACGTCCTTGTCCGACGCCACGTTCGGTTCGTAGGAGTGATTGAACAGCGAGCCCTGGCTGAGGGCGATGGCCACGCTTCCCTTGTCCTCGTCCCAGCGGAACGCGAAGTGGCCGAGCACCGTCTGCTCGACGAGCTCCCACTCCCGGGCCGAGACGACGACGACGGGAGCGCGATCGATGACCTCACCGTTGGCGAAGGGGCGCCCGGCCCGGACGCCGCGACCCTTGCCCGGCCCTCGGACGATCCGCAGTGCCGAGGTCGCCTGTTCGTGGGCCGAGGCCATGATCCGCGACTCTGGCACAACGGCGGGAGCGGGATGCCGGCCTGTCGAGCGCTCAGGTCAGGCCGACCGGCGGCTCCGGCGGGAGGTGGCCGAGGAACCAGTCGGCCGCGAGCCGGGCGACCTCCTCGAGCGCTCCCGGCTCGGCGAAGAGATGGGTGGCCCCGGGCACGACCTCGAGGTGGGCGTCGCCCGGCAGGGCGGCCAGAGCGCGGCGGTTGAGCTCGTGGACGAGGTCGTCGCGGCCGCCGACGACGAGCAGTGTCGGCTGTCGCACCGCGGCCAGGGCGTCACCGGCCAGGTCGGGACGGCCGCCGCGGGACACGACCGCGCCGATGCTCTCCGGTCGGGCGGCGGCGGCGACGAGCGCGGCCGCGGCACCGGTGCTGGCGCCGAACAGGCCCAACGCCAGGCCCCGCGTGGGGTCGTGGTCCGCCAGCCAGTCGGCGAGCGCGCCGACGCGGGTGGCCAGCAGGTCGATGTCGAACCGCAGCTCCGCCGTGCGGGCGTCGATCCGGTCCTCTTCGGGCGTGAGGAGGTCGGCGAGCACCGTCGCCAGCCCCGCGTCCTGCAGCTCGGTCGCCACCTGGCGGTTACGGGGGCTGTGCCGGCTGCTCCCGCTCCCGTGGGCGAACAGCACGAGGCCGCGGGCCCGGGCAGGGATGACGACGTCCGCGGGAAGGCGAACCCGCCCAGCCGGGATCTCCATGGTCCGCTCGACCGCTGCCACGTCTGGCCTCCAGCCGCTCCATTCTCGGTCACCGGCCCGCCAAAGGACAGAGGGCCCCGGCCGTCGTCCCTCCGAGGCGCGACGACGCGGTATCAGCTTGCTCCCAGCGTGCTCTTCTCCACTGTCAGAACGGGGCGCGAGGCGCGAGGAGAAACTCATGAACGGAAACTGGCCGATCCTGCGCATTGGCTCACGGGGTGAGAACGTCAGGACGCTCCAGTACCTTCTGCGCCATCACGGCCTCGCGCTGGCCGTCGACCGGGTCTTCGGGCCCCAGACCGAGGGGCGGGTGCGGGAGTTCCAGCAGGCCCACGGTCTGGTCGTCGACGGCATCGTCGGGAGCCAGACATGGTCGGCGCTGATCGTCACGGTGGCGCAGGGAAGCCAGGGGGACCCCGTACGCGCCGTGCAGCGCCAGCTCAACGCCCGGACCGAGTCGCTGTTCGTCGACGGGATCTTCGGCCCCCAGACCGACCTCGCCGTGCGGCGCTTCCAGCAGGCGAACCATCTGGACGTGGACGGGATCGTGGGTCCCCAGACCTGGCATGCCCTCCTGACCGCACCCGGCCCCGGGACCCCGACCGTGCGGCGGAACGTGGCCAAGGTCCCCCAGGCCGAGCGGGACAGGCTGCGCGACGCCATCCTCCGCATCGACACGGTCACCTTCCCGGACGGTGTGTCGTTCTGGGACAAGCAGGACGAGATCCACCAGGCGACCCACGTCCACGGGGGACCGGCGTTCATCCCCTGGCACCGCGAGCTGGTGAACCGGCTGGAGGCGCTGCTCAAGCAGGTCGACCCCGGCGTCGCGCTGCACTACTGGGACTGGCAGACCGACCCCCGGAGCAGCCCCGACGGCACAGGGGGCACGGTCAACCTGTTCAGCACCGGGCCCAGCGGGTTCATGGGCAGCCCCAGCGGCCGGGCCGGTCCCCCCCTCGACACCTTCGACAACGGCGGCGCCTTGGCGGGGAGCAGGGACCAGACGGGGAACCCGGCCGATCCCCCCCGGGAGATCACGCGTGACCTCAGCCCGGGTGCTCCGCCGCTCGCGTCGGACGCCCAGGTCTTCGCCGTCGACGACGGGGTGCCGGAGGAGGACCAGTGGCCGGCGATCCGGGAGGCCATCGAGGACGCCCACAACACGTCCCACGGCTACATCGGCGGCACCATCGGGTTCAGCCACACGTCCTTCGAGGACCCCTTCGTGTTCCTGCTGCACGCCAACGTCGACCGGTTGTGGGCCAAGTGGCAGCGGGAGCCGGGCCAGGCCTGGAGGTTGGACCCGGCCCGCGTCTACGGCCGGGAAGGGAGCGACCCGAGGATCCTCGAGGCGCTCGAGCCGTGGGCGGGGGGGACCGGCACCCGGCCGTGGGCACCTCCCGAGAACCTCCAGGAGATCAAGAACTGCCGGCATCCCTCGATCGTCCTCCCTCCGCACTACGAGGACTGATGGCCACCACGTTCGAGATCCATCCGGCTGTCGGGATCGCCCGCGTGGGCCCGAGCGAGGAGCTCTTCCTGGGTCCGGAACCGGGCGTGCCGCCGCCGGAGAGCTACCGCGACGGGAACGGCGACCTCCTCCGCCAAGCCGCCCGCTTCCGGGTTTTCCGGTGCGAGCGCGACGACCTCGGTTCGCTGATCGAGGCCACGCAGGTGACGGAGGTCGTCGGGCGCCTTCGCTGGACGGTTCATCTGGTGAACCGCAAAGGGGCGGCCCCGAGGTTCCCGGCCCCCACCGACCGCCCTCCTGCGGAGTGGCCCCTCCGCAACCCGACCATCGAGAACCGCTCGGACCTCGTGATCGATCCGGGCCCCAGGTCGCTCGAGGGCCCGAACTGCGGCGCGGCCCTCGACCAGGGCACGTTCCTCGGCCGCCCTATCCATCTCGGTGACGTCAGGACCGACGGGGAGGGGAACCTCCTGGTCCTCGGGGGTCACGGGCTCTCACAGTCGGTCACCCCCGACGGGTCGCGCGCGCCGCTCTCGCACTTCGCCAACAACGACTTCTGGTGCGACGACGTCTCCGACGGCTCGGTACAGGCCGAGGTCACGTTGCCGTCGGGAGAGA
>DASZOE010000327.1:0-2652 GCA_035550945.1 Acidimicrobiales bacterium | reverse complement strand
GCCGCCCGCCGGGCCGAGCAGCTGCTGGCCGGCGTGGGCGCGAAGGCGCCGGCCCGGGAGGGCGCGAGGCTGGAGCTGACCGTCGACGAGGGGCCACGCGTGCTGATCGAGGTGCTGCGCCTCCTCGACCGGGAGGATCTGGCCCCTACTGCCCTGGCCCTCCGGGAGCCCAGCCTGGACGACGTCTTCCTGGCCATCACCGGCCAGCGGGCGTCGGGTACGAGCGACGACGAGACCAGAGGTGTCGCATGAGCACGACGCTGGCCCCCCTGCCGCCGGGGCCCGTGGCCGGCCCCGGCCGCCTGGCGCGGGCCGTGGCCGACGGCTGGACCGTGACCTGGCGCAACCTGATCGCCTACACCCGCATCCCCCAGGCCCTGGTCTTCTCGACCGTCCAGCCCATCGTCCTCGTCCTGCTCTTCCGCTACGTGTTCGGCGGCGCCATCGCCGGCACCCCCGTGCCCTACGAGGACTTCATGCTCCCCGGGGTCTTCGCCCAGGCCATCTCCTTCGGCGCGGTGGGGACGGCGGTGGCCCTCGCCGACGACATGCAAAAGGGCCTCATCGAGCGCTTCCGGTCGCTGCCCATGGCCCGTTCGGCGGTGCTGGTCGGGCGCACGTCGGCGGAGTTGGTGCGCAACGTCTTCGTGGTCGCCCTCATGACGCTGGTCGGCTTCCTGGTGGGCTTCAACTACTACGCCGGGCTGCCGGCGTTCCTCGGCGGGATCCTGCTGCTGCTTCTCTTCGGCTACGCCCTGTCGTGGACCTTCACGTCGGTAGGCCTCACCGCTGCCAACGCCGAGGTGGCCCAGGCCAAGGCATTTCCCATCCTGTTCCCGCTCATCTTCGCCTCGTCGGCGTTCGTGCCCGTCGACACCATGCCGGGGTGGCTGCAGGGCTTCGCCCGCAACCAGCCGGTGAGCGTGATCATCGACGCGGCCCGGGCCCTCATGATCGGCGGCCCGACCACCGAGATCCTGCTGAAGGCCCTGGCCTGGTCGACGGTGGTCCTGGTCGCGGCCTCGGCCTATGGCGTCCACCGCTACCGCAAGGCGCTGTAGCGAATGAGGGGGGAGCCCCCGCCGGTCGCGGGGCGACGGGCGTCGAGCATCCGGTGACCCCACCGGTACGTCGCCGAGACGCCCGAGGAGCGCCTACTCGCCCATCGGCTGGACGTGAGCCGTCAAACGACGGACCTCGAGCTCCTGGGCAACCTCGGTGAGCAGCTGGTCCAAGGCATCGAGGACGACACGGCCGGCGGCGGCGTCCTCGCCTCGCTTCGCCGGGCGGTCCGAGCGGTCGAGCTGCTCGCCGCCGGCCCAGAGGTCTGCGTCCGCGTTCGCCAGAGCAGCGGGATCGAGCTCAGGGTGGTGTCCGCGTTGCCCGTCGCCCTCGCCGGCCCCGTTCCGGCCGCGGCTGTTTCGGAGGACTGAGCGGGTCAGGCGACGTGCGCCCCGGAACAGGGGAACCGAGAGCCCGATGACCGGGAACGCCAGGAAGGCCACCTGCAGCCCGCTCAGGAGGGCCCTCCCCCGGCCTCCGGGTGGAAGAGCGCCGTCCAGCTCCGCGAGGTGCGTCCGTAGCAACTCTCCAGCCGTGGATGCCACGGTGGGCAGGCTGACGACGAACAGCACGAGGGACCCGACCAGTACGGGCACGGTGAGGAGCACCCACGCGGTGACGACCAAGCGGGCCCCGGGCCGCAAAGCCGTGACCGCGTCACTCGGGGCGCGTCCGGGGACGAAGCTGGCCAGGGTGGGCCCGATGCGACGGAACAGGTCGGGGACGCCGGCAAGGTCGCTGACGACGTAGTACCCGTCCAGCCGCACGAAGGGAAGGAACTGCTGAACGATGACGAGGTGCTGTACGAGGATGGCGACGACGATCGGCTTGAAGCCGGTACCGCCGTAGGCGCCGAACAGCAAGAGGATGAAGACGACGTTGAAGTACACACCGCCCAGGTCGGAGCGGAGCCGACCGCGACGACTCAGGCGGTACGAGTCGTTCAGATCGTTGTAGAAGACGGGCCAGAGGAGGTAGACGCCGGCGCCGATGCGCCCCGGCTCGGCCCCCCCGTACACCGTTGCCGTGGCATGGCCGAGCTCATGGAACGCGGCCCCCAGCAACGTCATCCCGACCACCGCCGGCAACAGGCCGGGCTCCCCGAGAAGGTTCGGAACGCCGGGGACTCCGTGGGCGAGGAGGAGCCAGGCGTCGAGGGCGGCCACGCTGGCAACCAGGGTCGCGATGACTGCGGGCACGAAGAGCGGCTGGAGGACGGTGGCGACGGCGCGCACCGCGGTCTGCGGCACCACGCCGAAGCGGACCGCCAGACCGAGCATGGGGCCAGGGGACGCCTTCTCCGACGCGAGCCGAGCGGCGTCAGGTGAGCGGTCGGCGACGACTCCCAGGGGGCGAAGCTTCCTCTCGATGAGGTACGACACGTTCTCGGCGGTCAGGCGCCGTCCCAGCGTGGCGCTCACATCCGCTGCGACACCGGCGACGTCGCGCGTTCCGTCGAGCGCGGCTGCGACCAGATGCAGGAGGGGAGACACTTCGGCGATGCCGCCATCGGGCCGGCGGACGAGGTGCGGGGGCTCTACGCAGCCCGAGCCCTTGAACGGCCCGAGCAGTTCGGTGCCCGGGGCGAGG
>DASZOE010000326.1:0-3450 GCA_035550945.1 Acidimicrobiales bacterium | reverse complement strand
GCCGTCGACGACGAGGCCTCGGGCGACGCCGTTCGCGTCCAGCACAGCGGCCAGGAGCGCCGCTTGCCACCTGCCCATGTCGATGACCCGTCGGAATGGCGACAAGTCGTAAAGGCGGACGATGTCAAGGCTGAGGAGCTGGTTGAACTCCGACATCGCCTCGACAAGGAGCCGGCCTTCGTCTGGGTGCTGTCGAAGGTACTCCCCGATGTCGCTGCCCAAGGTGGGTGTCGTCTGGGACTGGCGGCTGACGACGGCATGGGGTAGGCGCGCCCATGGCAGCCAGTGCCCGGGGGCGGTCAGCGCCATGGCGTAACTGCGAAGCGAACCGGCGACGTCACTGCGGAGTGGTTCGCCGAGAGGAGCGAGGGCGAAGGTTCGAGGGGCGACCTCTTGGACCAGCCCGATGGTCACGGCCGCCTGGAGCAGGCGGTACAGATGGTCGTAAGCGATGTCGAGACCGACGGCGAGATGATCGAGGGTGACAGGCCCGCTCGCCAGTCGGTCCGCTATGCGGAAGCGAGCGACGGTGCTGACGACTTGGCTCGCTCGGTAGCCCGTGACCAGCTGGTGAAGACGCGTCGCCATCTCCAAGTCCAGACTGGACGGAGACGTCTCTTGCGCCATCTCTGCACGGTAACGGTTCGGCCCCCGGCGTTGAGAGGCAGACCGGTGAGGCAAGGGCCTATGGAGTGGACGTCGCCGATGTGCGGCCGACGCTTGTTGCCAACGCGACCTGGTCGCGATGTGTCATGGCCGAGGTTGCAGGACGACCACGGAAAGCACTTGGTACCTCCAATCTCCGTTGAGCTTCCTGACGAGACGGACGTACCCACCTTGCTCCTCGACCTCGTCACCGCTCTGACGGACGGTGATCGTCCGAGTGAAGACGCCTGACTGCAACAGCCGCTCCTCGTCGAGGTCCACGCTGTGGGTGGGTTCTTCGATGGCCAAGCGGAGCCCAACGGCACCGAACCACCCAGCGAAGAGCTGTTCGATCTCCTCCTTGCCTGACGCGGCCGCGCCCGTCGGGGTGCGCTCGTCGGCGATCCAGAAGCTGCCGTTCTCGGTGAACAATGCTGCCACCGCAGAAGCGCTCTCGTCTCTCATCGCCTGCTCGAGAAGCCGAGGCAGTTCCGAGATCTTCGTCGTATCCGTATCTGTCATGTTCGTTTTCCCTTCTTCTGCGCCGTTGCTGGCGTTGACGACCGCTGTCTTTGCGGCATTTGCGTGTTCCGACCCGGGCGGCGCCGTCGAGGTCCGGTAGAAGTCGGCATGACCTGCGGTGCACCGGAAGTACGTGATCATGCCTCCGGAGGTGGGATGCCTCGACAGCTCGCAATTGGCGGCTACAGCAACCCAGGTCGCGCACTGCCGGCAGTAGACGAGCTCGGTCCGGTGTAGTTCGGTCGCCTGGGAGGCGGTCGATCCGGCCCGTTCGCGACGCGAGCGCACAGCGGCGGCCTTGTTACGTAGCAGCCCCATTGGTCTCATCTCCCTTGTGGTCGCCGACAGTTCGTTTAGAGCGCGGTGGCGACGGCAAACCTGCTCCCGTCGACCAGGCCGGAGGCTCGATCACCCCCTGCGACGGCCAGAATGGCGTAGAACGCGTGCGCACTCGCAACCCCCAACCCGCAGCGCAATCCGAGACCCTTCGCCGCGCCGCCAACGTACGGCTCACACATATCGCGGCGGTCGTGACGGGCGGGACCGCTATGGACAATCCGAGCAGAGCGCCCATCAGTAGCGTGTCCATGGCGCGCCTCCCAGATCACGTGGAGTTTGAGTGGCGCTAAAACGCCGGAGGGTGAACATCCATGTCAGTGGCCTCTGGCACAACGCACATCGGGGTTCCAGGCCGAGAACGTCCCGGCGGGGTTGTGCTTCCAGATCCAGGCATGCAGGTCGAAATGGACCGGCATCCCCGGCTCGTGGCCGAGCATGGGCCCGTCGAAGGGGACACCGAAGAGCGAGGGGCGGCCGTCGTCGGTCGTCACGTCCTGATCGGCATCGACAGCGAACCACTCCACCGCCACCAGGCGGAGCTTGCCTCCGGGGAGGCTCTCGTAGAGAAGGACCTCCGGCCTGGTCGGGTCCAGGGCCGGATCGACCAGCAGCGCGGGGTTGACGTAATGGAACCCCATGCCGCCCAGCACCGGGTCGACTATGCAGTGCTCGGTGGCGACGTAGCCGTCGGCAAGGGCGGCGGCCGGGCGGTGGTAGCGAGCCGTGGCCTTCCGAACCTCGGCCAGCTCGGGGCTTGACGAGTGACTTGCCATTATGGGAGTGCCGGCTGCGATGCCGCCGGCAAGAAGAAGGGTGGCGACGGCGCGCCGCGAGGTGCGGGACATGTTGTTCCTTTCGTGGTATCCCGCCGAGGCGAGGCGGGCTAGACAAGCCGAGTGTCCTCGCCGGGCCTTTCCGCGACGTTTCAGAGACGTTGTCGGAGTGCCCACCGGGCATCGAGAGGCGTCGGGATCCCTTCATTGGCGCACCAGGGCGGACGTACGACCTGCTCGTCGAACGCGACGTGGGCACGGGCCCCGTACGCCCGAGGCGCAGTTCGAGGGCGACGAGGAGGAGTCCACCTGCGATGTGCAACGCGAAGGTGCCTTTGTCGACCACGCCGGCGGCTCGATCAACGGCCAGAACGGCCAGGGTGGCGTAGACCGCGTGCGGACTGGCCGCGCGCAAGCCGCAGCGGAGCCCGACCTGCGGTCGGTGGCCAACGTACGGCTCATGCAGATCGCTGCGTTCGGGCCGGGCGGCACTGCGATCGACAGCCCGAGCAGAGCGCCCATACAGAGTGTGTTCATGGCCGCGCGCCTTTCTGGTTCTGGTCACGTGATGGCGCGGAAGTGCGAGGACGACCAAGTCGTGCTCGCCCACCGCTTGATGTCTTTCGCTGCGCCTCGGGTGCAGGCGGTGGTAGGTCTGTCTGATACTGGCGGTCGCCTCTAGCTCCGGTGCATCGGTGGCTTCACGTATTTCGGAGCTCGGCGCGTACGTGGAGCGCAGGCGGCTGCCGGGGCGGAGCCCACAAGCAGACGCTTCTGCTCAATCCGGCGGGCATGTCCCGTGACCCGTCATGCCGTCCGTAGGGCGCCGAAGATGGCGGACGCCATGGTGCATGGCTGTGACGTGAGGTTCCGCCACGCGTGGCGGGTGCCGTGCTGCACCACGCAGTCGCCCGCCTCCAATGTCACCTCGGCGCCGTCGCCCAGGTCCAAAGTCGCCTGTCCCGAGACGATCAAGACCACGTCCACGGTGTCGGTGGTGTGCATCCCCGGGTTGTCTGGCTCCATGACCTCGGCGAGGCCCGGTAGCTTTTCGTTGAACTCCACGAGCGCCCCGGCCACGTCTAGGTCCTCCGGGGTGGGGGCGGTGTTTGGGGGAAGGGTCACAAAGGCGAAACGGAAACCCCCCGGCGGGGGGAACCAGTCCTTCGCC
>DASZOE010000325.1:0-4513 GCA_035550945.1 Acidimicrobiales bacterium | reverse complement strand
CTTTCGCTCGGACCGTTTCCGGGGGAAGAGGACCCCGTCTTCGCTGCCGCCTTCTGTGTCGCCACCGCGACCTCCACGATCGGCTACCGGCCGGTCCCTTTCCGCCGACCCGCAGCAGAAGCACGGCACGCGCTTCGTCATGGCATCACCAGTCGGGCGCTCGGTAACGTTCCGCCGTTCAGGGCGCGGGAGCCGCCGTGGGCCCATCCGACATTGCCGGTTGTCGCGCTGGGCCTGGACGAGCACGCCTCCGGTATCGCTCATGAGCGAGCCTTTGGCGCTGGGTGCCTCGAGCCGCCCCGTCGTCACAGAGTGAGCTCGTTACCGGGCGCGGGGTACGTGGCGTTAGCGGGGGCCCGCCGGAGGCAGCGGAGTGACCGTCGCAATCCTGCGCCTTCACGGGGATCGCTACCAGGGTCCGGTCGGGAGGGTGTTCGCGCGCCGACGTACCTGGACGATTCCCAAGAACAATGATTACGGCGATATTAGAGGGATGGAGCCTTCATGACCATGTTGAGGGCCTGGGATGAGATGATCTGGGGGGCGACAAAGCTGCTTACCAGCAGACCAAGGGGTACGACCTGTAGGCGAGCGAGTCAGGGAAGCGAGTGGAGGAAACGGCGCACTTCGGCGTTGAACGTCTGGGGCGCCTCGAGGTACGCCTCGTGACCGAGCCCGGGCATCGTCACCAGCTTCGAACCTGGGATGCTGGCATGCAGGGCCTCGGCAACACTCAGGGGGGCCCGCTCATCGGCGTCGCCATAGAGCAGGAGCGTGGGCACGGCGATGTGGGATAGCACGTCGCGGAGGTCCGCCTCGGCGAAAGCACGCGCTGTCACCCGCGTACCTACCGGACGTACCTCGGACATGATCGCCCTGATCTCCTCCATCCTCTCGGGCGGCGTGGCTTTCGAGAGGAGGCCCGGGATCGATTCAGGCTCGATTTCCATCGGCAGCTGATCGGCCATGCGCAGCGCCAGCTGCAAGCGCTCTGCCACTTCTGCGGGGGGCAGAGAGCCAGCCCAGCCGGCGTATGCGCCGGCCAACACAAGCGACCTCGGGATAGAAGTGTGGCGCCGGTAGAGCTCCAGGGCGAGGCCGCCACCAAAGGAGTGTCCCAGTACATGGGGCCGTCCCAGGCCAATCACGTCGATGAAGGTGGCGAGGCAGTCCGCATACTCGGGCAGGCGGAACGTCTCGGGGGGGTCCGACGACCGGCCGCAACCGGGGGCATCCCAGGCCACCACTCCGAACTCGTCCGAGAGGTCGTCAAGCTGGTCATGCCACACCCGGCTGTCGCTGATGCCGCCATGGAGAAGTAGCAGCGCTGGTCCGTCCCCTGCTCGCCGAAAGGCAATCTGTAGACCATCGACGTCTACGTAGTGGACGTCGGTCTCCATCATGTGAGGCTCATGGTCCCAGCCTGCCAGCCGCCACGTGCGAAGGGAGACTTCGAGCCGCCGACCAGGGACGAACGCCGACCACCGGCGCCCATCGTTAAGCGGCGCGAGGAAAGTGCCGAAGTCATGCGGTTCCTTGGTTGCCGTCGGGTCCGCCGCCTCCGAGCCCTCGGACCGGCCAACCGAAAGCAACTAGTGATTTCGTCGTGTCTCCCTTCTGGCAGGGGTTCCAGCCGTCGTTCTTCTTGCTGTCAGCCGCTTCTTACTCGCCACGCTACCTGTAGTCGTCTGTTGGAGTGCGCTACTTCTCACGCTCAAGAGCGGCCTTCGTCATTAGTTCTTTCGCCCTAGCCTCTATGGTCGTCCTTTCGTCGCGATGTTCCATTTCAATATCCGACCAGCGGTACTGCAATATCCGTTCGCGCCGCCGCTGAAGCTTCCGCCACTCTGGATCGTCTCCCTTATTGACCGGGATGTCTCCGTTCATGAGACGGGCAATATACAACCGCATGTCTCCTGTCCAGGCGTCCCAAGCGGCTGATTCGCGGAAGTTGCTGAGTTTGGAGGTAGTCGCGGACGTCGAGCGCGCCGAACATATCAGCAATCCTGTGGATAGAAGAAACGACACTACCACCGCGAGGGAAGATGGGACGACACCCAATTTGGTGGTTGCCCCGATCACCACAACACTGGCGCTGCCAGACAGCAGGAGTATAATTAGTTGACTCGCAGTTCGCCAGTGCTCGTGCTTGCGGGCGGCGTCCTTGCCCATATTATAAGTATCCTCGGCCGCCTGGGACGCCATCTCGAGCTGACGCTGGGCCTCGTCGAGGCGTGCACCCGTCACATCCGACACACCGCTACTTTGATGAGCGCGCGAAGACCCGTCAAGTTCGCACCACTACTCGGGCAATCATTGCGCATCGACGCGCTCGGACTCGAGGTGTTCGATCCGAGAGCTACATGGCAGCGAGGGTGCCCACGCGACGCCCCATGAAGCTCACGCAGTCTAATAGCCGTTATTCACGAACCTGGAGCGCGAAGGCGGGTGAAGAGCGGATCGCTGCCGGCGGTGCGCCCGGCCAGATTCTCCTGCATCTCCCGCGCGGGCCGGCGCGTCCCCCAGATAGCCGCGTTGTGCCGCGATTCGCCCGAGCTCGGTCACGTCTTCGTACTGCAGCAGCCCGAGAAAGGTCTCCCGCCAGACCCCCCGGCGCCCACACCTTCACGAGGGTTGCACTTTCTGATGGCTCCAAGTCGGTGATGGGTCACGCATCGGGGCCGGCAGGGTCGTTACGTCAGCTTCACACCTCGTGGGTTAGTGATCCTAGCGACCTGGGTCGCGATTTCATCGAGCGTGAGGTCCGATGTCCGGTGTTCGATGCGACGGGCCAAGCCGGATGGGCGATGCGCCAGTGAGAGCGCTCATGGAGCCGGGCGCAGCCTCGACCTTCGCCTCCGAGCCCGGATGGCAACGATTGACGAGGGGCCGACCCACCTTCCGCCATCGCCTCGCCAGGCCCGCGATGATTCCGGCTCTTCGGATCTAAGCGGGGTGTAAGGCATCCCTGACGCGAGACAGGGGCTCTGCGAACTTGACGGTGTCTAAGTCGCCGAGTTCGGGAGAGCCCCTGTGGAAGTGGACCCTACGCGCATGTGCGAGCTGCCGGTCGGACTGCCGGCGGTGATCGTGCTCGGCGTGGTCGACGCCGGTGTCGCGGTCACGCTGCGGGTGCACGTCGAGATGCGCGACGGACGACGGTCCTGTGCCGGCTGCGCGAAGCCGGCCCGAGTGAAGGAGCGTCCAGAGGTCGAGCTCGTCGACCTTCCCGTCTTCGGCCGCCAGGCCCGGCTGGTCTGGCGCAAGCCATCGGCTGGTGTGCGTGCAGGCCGCCTGCCCGATCGTGTCCTGGACGGTGGAGGACCCCGCCACTGCTTCGCCCCGGCTAGCCCTTACCGACCGGGCCGGGCGGTGGGTGACCGAGCAGGTGGGGCGTTGGGGGCGCACCGTGAACGAGGTGGCGGTCGAGCTCGGCTGTGACTGGCACACCGTCAACGACGCCGTCATCGCCTACGGCACGGTGCTCGTCGAGGATCCCGCTCGCATCGGTGAGCCCACCGCCTTGGGCCTGGACGAGACGCTGTTGTGTCGCCAGGGCCCATGGCGGCGCCAGCGCTGGTCGACTTCCATCGTCGACGTCGCCGACGGCTGTCTGCTCGACGTCGTCCCTGGTCGGGGCGCTGTCGAGCCGTGCCGGTGGCTGGCCGCTCGAGGCGGCGAGTGGCGGGAGCGCATCGCCTGGGGAACCCTCGATCTCTCCGGTCCCTATCGGTCGGTGTTCGACACGATGCTGCCTGACGCCACCCAGATCGCCGATCCGTTCCATCTGGTGAAGCTGGCCAACGCAAAGCTCGACGAGTGCCGGCGGCGGGTCCAGAACGAGACCTTGGGCCATCGGGGCCGCAAGCACGACCCGCTATATCGATCCCGGCGGCTGCTGACCCGAGCCGACGAACGCCTGCAGGACCACGGCCGCGCCAAGCTGCTCGGGCTGCTCGACGCCGGCGACCCTCGTGGCGACGTCCGCACCGCCTGGCACGCCAAGGAGGTCGTGCGCAGCATCTACGACCACCACGATCCCGACCTGGCTGTGGCCTTCGTCGAGCGGCTCGGCCGTGACCTACAGGACGAGTCCTGCCCGACCAAGGTCCGCTCCCTGGGCCGGACACTCATCCGCTGGAAGGCTCAGATCGCCGCCTGGCACCGGGCGCATTTGAGCAACGGGCCCACCGAGGCAGCCAACAACCTCATCAAGCGGATCAAGCGTGTCGCGTTCGGCCTCACCCGGTTCCGCAACCATCGCATCCGGGTGCTGCTCTACGCCGGTCGACCCAACTGGGACCTGCTCGCAACCATCAGACCCCGGTGAAATCCGAAGAGCCTGATTACGGAGCGCTGCACCCGTGATGCGATGACGAAGCGCGTGCCGTGCTTCTGCTGCGGGTCGGCGGAAAGGGACCGGCCGGTAGCCGATCGTGGAGGTCGCGGTGGCGACACAGAAGGCGGCAGCGAAGACGGGGTCCTCTTCCCCCGGAAACGGTCCGAGCGAAAG
>DASZOE010000324.1:0-2264 GCA_035550945.1 Acidimicrobiales bacterium | reverse complement strand
AGCAGGTCGGCGAGGTAGGGGACGTCGTCGGCCGAGGGCCCCGAGAGCCGCTCGACGAGGAGGAGGGTGGTGCCCGGGCCGGCCGCACGGCGGCAGTTGGCGAGGATCCGCGCCGCGTGGTCGTCGTTCCAGTCGTGGACGATGTGCTTGAGCACGTAGAGGTCGCCGCCCGCGGGCACCTCCTGGAGGAAGTCCCCCCCGACCACCTCGACGCGCCCGTCCAGGCCCCGCTCCCCCAGTTCGGCCCGGGCGCCGGCCACAACGTCCGGCCGGTCGAAGAGCACGCCGGTCGCGGCGGGGGCGGCGGCCAGCAGGTGGGCGAGCACCACACCCCGGCTCCCGCCCACGTCCACGATGCGCCGGAACCGGGTGACGTCGAAGCACCGGACCAGCTCCTCGGCGACGACCTCGGAGACGTTGCCCATGGCCGCGGCGAACGCCGCGCCCTGCTCGGGGGTGCGGGCGAAGTACTCCCAGAGGTCCATCCCCAGGGCCTCGGCGGCAACCGGGCGGCCGGTGACCACCGCCTCGGGTAGGCGCTCGAGCGACCTCGAGTGCCCGGGAGCGGCGATGGCGAGGGCCAGGTCGCGCAGAGACGGCGGTTGCGACCGGAGCCATTCACCCCGCGGCGTCAGGGCGAACAGGCCGGGCTCGATCTCGGTCACCAGCCGGAGGGCGGCTGCCGCCCGCAGCAGGCGGGCCAGGCCGTCGGCATCGGCGTCGAGGGCGGCGCTGAGGTCGGCCACGGCCCGGGGCCCGTCCCCCAGGGCGTCGGGCACGCCCAGGCGGGCCACGGTGGCCGTCACCTGGGACACGACCTGTCCGAAGATGAGGCGGCGGACCTCCAGGGCGACGTCGCCGTCGCCCGCCCCGGGCGTCACTCTGCCGCCGGGGCCCGGGAGGCGGCGCCGAGGAGGCCGAGGTCGCGGGCGAGCTCCGCGCACCACGCCCACAGCATGCCGATGGCCGACGTCCCCCCGCTCGGCGAGACGCGGGCCGGGCACCCGAGGGTCGGGTAGGTCGTCGGGATGGCGGCCAGCCCCGGGAGCTCGTCCTCCCGGAGCCCGATGCGCACGGGGCGGCCGTCGACCTCCTGGATCACGAAGTGGGCCGGGTCCATCCACGGCGCGTCACCCGTCGGCCCTGCGAGCAGGTACTGGTGGGCGGGGACCACGTGGGCCACGTTGACCGCGGCCAGATGGAAGGCGGGGCGGTTGCTGCGCAGCAGCACCCGGGCCTTCTCGGCCGCGTCGAGGGGGAACGGCTCCAGCTTGCGGGCCATCACCTCGGCCAGCTGGACGGAGACGCTGGTGCCGAAGTGGAGCCCGCCGTACAGGAAGCTGAACCCGTCCCGCAGGCGCGCCCGCAGACCGGGGTCGGCGTCGACCCGGAAGAGGCCGAGCACCTTCTCCAGGCGGTCGAGGAGCCACACCGAGTCCACCGCCCGGCGCTCCTTGAAGTGCTGGTCGAGGTGGAACACGGTCGTGTCGACGTAAGCCAGGCCGAGGGCGCGGAAGCTGTCCACCGTTCCCTCCTCCACCGGCCCCGGGTCGGCCAGGATCATCCGCATCTGCGAGTGCATCGACCGCACCAGGCCGTAGGGCGAGTAGGACGGCCGCTGGTCGAGGGCCCGCCGTACGCTGCCGTCGGCGAGGATCGAGGCCAGGGCGTACAACTCGACGCGGAGGCGCTTGCGGACCTGGTGGCGCTCGCCCTCGCTCAGGTTGCCGAGCTGCTCGGCGCTGAGGAGGGGCTTGAGGGCGTTGGGCCCCCGACGGGCGATCTCCCGGGCCAGCAGCGAGACCCGGCGACCGACGCCTTCCGGCTCGGTCTCCGGCTCGGCCTCCGGCTCGGGCCCGGCGGTGTCGTTGGCCTCGGGCATCGGGAAGCCAACGATAGGCCTCTGTCCGGGTCCCCGGCGCGCCGCTATGACGCCAGACGCCGGGCGGCGCGGAGCTCCTGGATGCGGGCGCCGACGAGGGAGACCACCGCTCCGGTGACCAGACCGAGGGCGGCACCGCCCAGGACGTCCAGCGGGAGATGGGCGCCGGCGTACATCCGGGCCAGCCCGACCACGATTGCCAGAGTCCACACCGTCCACCGCCCGGCCCGGTCGAGATAGGGCGTGAGGACGACGGCCATGACAACGGCCAGGGCGGTGTGGCCCGACAGATAACCGCTGCCGAGGGACGGCGCGCCGCGGATGATCACCCCGGTCAGGAGCCGGTCCGGCCGGGCCCGGACCACGAGGTGGCGCACCACCT
>DASZOE010000323.1:0-6039 GCA_035550945.1 Acidimicrobiales bacterium | reverse complement strand
ATCGACGACCTCTGGTCGTCACCCATCGTGGGCTCGTCCGGGACGACAGTGGGGGCGGCGGTCGCGGAGGCGCTCGAGGCCGGCGAGGAGCTCCCTCGGCGGCTGGCGTGCCTGAGCCAGGGCATCGGCGACTCGCTGGGCTTGCCGCCCGTTCCGGGACTGCGTCGGTGGATGGCTCGCAAGGCTTGCCAGGCCTACCACCGAGGCTTCCTCGAGAACCTGGCTGCCGACCCCAAAGGGGCTGTCTCGGCCTGCGTCGGTGAGATGCACCCGGAACCCGACGCCTCTGTCTCGAGGGCCTGATGCCGGGGGGGGCGGTGGGGGGCGTGAACGACGACGAAGGTCTGAGACGGCTCTACCTGCGGGAGGTCGGTCTCGGCCCGGCGGCCATCCGACGGAGCAACTGCAGCCCGAGCGGGCCCTGGCTCGGCGGGAAGGCGGCCGGGTCGCGCCAGAGGGCGACGAACGCTGCCTCGGTCAACGCCTCAGCCGAGGCCTGGTCGCCGGTACGCGCCAGGGCCATGCAGTAGAGCAGGTCCCCGGCGCGATCGAAGCACTCCAACACGGCGGACTCGTCGCGCTGCACGACCCGCTCATGGAGGCGCGATTCCTCCGCCATGAGCCGGCCAGTCGGTAGCGACGCCTCTGCCGGAGTGGTACTCAGCCACAGCATTCACCCTCACCTGCGATTCTCGTGCTCGGAGCGGCGAACCGCTCGACACATACTCTAACCAACGTGCACAGGCACAGCTCCCATAGGAAGCACAGCTAATGGCACCCGGAGTGCCCCGGTCAGTCCCGAAGCACCCGGAAGAGCCAGGCCGGCTCGCTCGTGAGATTGCGCCATGCCGACACCGCGACCCTTGTGGCCAGGAGCGAGTCTCCGGCCCGCATGACGGGCGTGTCCGAGCCGATCGTCACTTGGACGAGGCCGGAGGCCACCAGCACGAGCTCGGCTCCCTTGTGGATGATGTCAGGAGCGCCTGACTCACTCGGCCCGAGACGGACGAGGTAGGCACGCAGCCCGGCTTTGGGGTCGTCCAGTAGGGCGGTGACCGTCGGCGTCGGCGCCCGGGGGCGGCGGGCGAGCACGTAGCCGGACTCGGGAGCGGTCGAGAGCAGCTCGTCGAGGCTCACGCCGAGCCGCTCGGACAGCAGTATCACTGTGTCGAGGGACAGCCCGCGCCGGCCTCCCTCGGCCTGGGAGATGGCGCTCGGCGTGACGTCGAGGAGCCGGGCCAGGTCGCTCTGGGTGAGGTTCCGCTCCTGGCGCAGGCGCTCGAGGCCGCGGCCCAACCTGCCCAGGGCCCTCTCGTCGCTGAGCTCGACGCTCCCGTCGCTGGTGCGGAGCTGCAGGATCCTGCCCTGCACCGACGCCGGACGGCCCTCGGCCTTGACCACCCGAAGATGGCCGTCGGCCACCTCGAGCACGCACTGCGTCACCTGGGTGATCCGCTCGACGGAGGCGCTACCCAGCTCCTTTCGTGATGCCCGCCAGTACGCCAGGGCGCCGAGGTCGAAGAGCTGGGGACACACTCGACTGAAGAAGCCGACGGCCCGCTGTGCACCCCAGCGTCGGGCCAACCGGTCGAGGCTGTCGACGACCACGCAACCGGGAGGAGTGTCCCGGGCGGCGTCGAGGATCGCCATCTCCAAGGCGGCGGGGTCACCGAGCGAACCCCGCGCCCGGGCGTCGAGCACCGTGACCGCCGGCTGGAGGCGCTCCCGCACACGCTCGGGCGGGGTGCTGACGGCGACGTAGCAGCTTCGCTGGCCCCGCCGAACTGCCTCCCTGAGCAGGGCGTCCTCGAGCCGCCGGATGACCTCGGGCCCGTCGACCACCCACACGACGTTGTCGCCCAGGATGAGCCCACCCAGCAACTCGTCCAGGTCGGCGATCCCGCTCTTCAACCGGTCGCTGCCGATTGGCACGGCTGCACCCTCCAGATGGCAAGAAGCGGCGCTAACAATAGTAGCCAAACATGGTTAACCGCTGGGAAGCTACCTCCGGAGAGCAAGAGCTGTGGCCTGGTTCCGCCTCGAGGCCCCAGCGACCGCGCACGGAGAAGAAGGGGACCATCTGATGTGCTTCAAGAACTTGCCCATCGAGTTCGACGCCTCGGGCCAGGCCCGTCTGCGGGAGGGGGTGGCTGACCCCTACGCCGTGACCGCCGCCGCTCCCCAGGGCTACGTCCGCCGTCGCGAGGGCCCGGGCGCCAAAGTGGCAGCCCCACCCCGGCTGCGGGACTGGAACATCGACCCCATGACCCGCGTCGCCGGAGCCCTGGCCGTGCACACGGTGCTCGACCTCGAGAACCGCACCGTGGTCGAAGCCCACTCCCGGGCCATGCTCTTCCGGGGCTACGAGGTGATCCTGCAGGGCCGTGACCCCCGCGACGCCATCGACATCTCCTCGAGGGCCTGCGGGGTGTGCGGCGGCACCCACGCCACCGTCAGCGCCCTGACCATCGAGCAGGCGTTCGGCATCTGCCCGCCGCCACTCGGCGTGGAGGTCCGCAACCTGGGTGAGGTGGCGGAGATGTTCTACGACCATCCCCTGCACCTGGGCATCCTCGCCGGTCCCGACTACTCCACCTCCATCGTGTCGGTGACCAACCCCGAGCTCGTCACCCGGGCCGAGAAGACCCTCTCGCCGCACGGCGACGTCCACGGCTACACGACCATCAAAGACATCATGGACGCCATGAACCCCCTCACGGGAAAGCTCTACCTGGAGGCCCTGGAGTGGACCCGGGTGGGGCGGATCATGTGCAGCCTCATGTACGGGAAGTTCCCTCACCCCTCGACGCTGGTCCCCGGGGGCATGTCCACCACCATCACCACCACCTCCTTCAACGAGTACTACACCCAGCTCGGCAAGATCATCGACTGGTGCAAGGTGATCTGCCGCATCTGGGACGACCTGATGGACTTCTTCCTCGAGGCCAACCCCGACTACGAGCTGGTGGGCGCCCGCCCCCTCAACCTGATCCAGACGGGCATCTGGGACGACTCCGAGGCCTACGACGCCACCTACTCCAACTGCAACGGCTGGGGGAACCGGCGCTGGGCCAAGCCGGGGGTGATCGTCGACGGCAAGCTGCGCACGACCAACCTCACCGACATCAACATGGGCATCGAGGAGTTCGTCGAGCACTCCTTCTACGACGACTGGACCAAGGCCGGTGCCCAGCGCTTCGACACCGACCCCCTGGGGAACCCCCTGTCGCCGTACCACATGTGGAACAAGGTCACCATCCCCCGTCCGGCGGCGACCAGCTTCAAGGACAAGTACACCTGGGACACCGCTCCCCGCTGGGACCGACTGAGCATGGAGACGGGCACCTACGGGCGCATGTGGACCACGGCCCTGGCCGCCAACACCGCCGAGAACCCCTTCTTCGAGGGGACGGGAGACGGCCTCAAGATCATCCTGCCCCGCTACGCCCTGCCCGAGACCGAGCTCTACTGGCCCGTCCCTCGCACCATCAACGCCCTGGAGCGCAACCGGGGCCGGGCCTACGCCATGGCCTTCACCGCCGCCATCGGCATGAACTGCCTGCTCAAGTCCTTCGAGTACTGGCGGCGGGGCGAGACCAAGGTCCACACCCCCTACCGGATCCCCCAGGACGAGCGCATCGCCGCCGGCTTCTGGGAGGCCAGTCGTGGCTACCTCACCCACCACCTGCAGATGGACAAGGGAAAGCTGGTCAACTACCAGATCAACACTCCCTCCACCTGGAACGCCGCCCCCCGCGATCCGTTCGGCACTCCGGGCCCCTACGAGGAGGCCGTGATCGACACCCCCATCCTGGAGTCGGTCCCCGACGACCAGGTCAAGGGCATCGACGTCCTGCGCGCCATCCGCAGCTTCGACCCCTGCATGCCCTGCACCACCCACATCGACACCGGCAGGGGCGTCATCGTGCGGGAGGTGAACTCGTGCGGCTGCGCCCTGGAGTAGCCGCCGTCCCCTCCCATACCCGGTGCCGGGCGTTGGTCGGGGGCTTCGGGCTGCCCGCGATGCGCGACCTCGACTTCGGGCGGCAGTTCGTTGCCTACGCCGAAGCCCTCGACTGGCCGGCCGACGTGGTGGTGGAGGACCTGTCCTACGCCCCCCATCTGGTCCTGCACCGTCTGCAGGAGCTCGGTCCCGCCGCCGTCGTCTTCGTGGGGTCGGTGGCACGCGGGACCGACCCGCCCGGGTCGGTTCGGAGCTACCACCTCGACCTGGCCCCGCCCGACCCCGGCGACGTCCACAACAGCCTGTCCGAGGGACTGGCGGGAGCCAGCGAGCTCCACCACACCCTCAGAGTGCTGCGGCACTGGGGAGCGCTCCCCGCCGACACCGTGATCGTCGAGGTCGAGCCCGCCGACACGTCCTTCGGGCTGGGGTTCAGCGAAGAGGTGGGTTCGTCGATCGAGCTGATCGTCGACGAGGTTCGTTGCGTGCTCGGACCGCCCACCGAACAGTTCTCCGAGCTGGACGGGCGGGGCGAGCCCGAACAGGGGCTGCCCGGGCCGAGCGACGGTCGGGCTCGCCTCGGCGATCTCGTCCGGTACGCGAGCCTTCAGGAGGACGCGAGCGATGCCGTTGCCAGCGTCCGCCACGGCCTGCTTCCCCAGCCTCCCGACGTCCCCGGACTCTCGGTGGCGGTGCGGTCGCGGCCGTTCGGGACGGGCCTTCACACCAAGGGCGACTGGTACGACTTCATGTCGCTGGCAGACGGCTGGCTCGGCATCGCCATGGGCGACGTGACCGAACGAGGTCTCGAGGCAGCCATCGCCATGAGCCACCTGCGGAGCGCGGTCCGCACCGCGGCGCTGGCCTGCGGCCCGGCGCCCGGCGCGGTGCTCGCCGGCGTCGACCGCGTCGTCTCCGACACGGGACTGGGGGCGGGGAGCACGCTGCTCTACCTGGCCGTGCACCCCGCCAGCGGCGAGATCCGTCTGGCCAACGCCGGCCACTGTCGGCCGATCCTCCTCACCGAACCAGGATCGGCGACCTCCGTCGCCGAGGCGTGGTCCCCTCGGCTGGGAATCGGTCCGCGAGGCGCGGAGTCGAGGCCCGAGGCATCAGTGCACCTCTCCCCGGCGTCGACCCTGTTGCTCTACACCGACGGAATGCTGATCCACGAACGCTTCCGCGACGACCCCTGGCAGCGCCTGTCTCTGGCGGCGGCGACCGGTCCCCGTGGGGTCGGCAACCTGTGCGATCACGTGATGTCCCGCTGTCTGGGCGGAGTCCGTCGTCGCGATGACGCGTCAGTGCTCGTGCTCCGGATCGGGGAGCCGACCGGGCAACCCTGACGCCCCTCGAAGCCGGCCGGCCCGGGTTCGGGCAGGTTCCCCGGCCGGCCGGTTTCACCCGAGCTCCACCGACTCGCCGTGTCTGCGAAGCACTCTCGACTCGGCCAAGGAGGACGACCATGGACGCGCCAGCGGATCCGCAGACGAGGAGCAACGCCTCCCCCTTCGTCGTCGAATGGCAACTGGCCCCTCCGGCTCCCGTCGGTCGCCTGGGCCTCGAGGAGCCGATCGCCGCGGCGCCTCACCCCCGGCGCAACCGGGTGAGGCGCGAGGTTGCTATACGGTGGCGCCGCCCACCGTGACCGTGGCCTGGGCGGCGTTGGAGGAGACCGGCAGGCCGGTGGCGGTGTTGGTCCCCCTGGCCGTGGCCGTGTTGGTGTAGGTGCCCGGCGACGAGAAGCTGCGGCTGCAGCCGAACGTCCACGTCTCACCCGGGTCGAGCAGCTGGTCGCCGTCCACGTCGCCGCCCTGGAGGGTCACCGCCGAGCAGTGATCGTCGGCCACCGACACGTGGAACAAGGTGTCGGTGCCTTCGTTGACCAGGGTGTAGGCGTAGGCCACCTCCAGCGGGGCGGGGCCCGAGGTGGGGCTGGCCTGCTTGGTCAGGGTGATGCTCGCGGCCGCCGCGTACGTGATCGTGACCGACGGCGTCCCGCTCGAGTCGAGCCAGAAGGACGCGTTCCTCGTGCCCGGAGCGGCATAGCTCGAGCCCCCGCCACCGCCACCGGC